>WTCN01000103.1 GCA_013138555.1 Methyloprofundus sp.
GACGATCCACTTCGTAATCTGCATAGTTTCCTTCAAACCAGACGACATTACTATCACCTTCAAAAGCTAGCATATGGGTAGCAATTCTATCCAGAAACCAGCGATCATGTGAAATAACCACGGCACAGCCTGGAAATGCCAATAATGCCTCTTCCAGGGCGCGTAAGGTTTCGACATCTAAATCGTTGGTAGGTTCATCAAGTAATAATACATTGCCACCACTACGTAGTAATTTTGCTAAATGCACTCGGTTACGTTCTCCGCCTGATAAATCCCCGATGCGTTTTTGCTGGTCCCCACCTTTGAAATTAAAGCGACCGCAATAAGAGCGTGATGGGGTTTCATAGGTGCCGACAGTAATTAAATCCAGGCCATCGGAAATTTCTTCCCAGACTGTTTTATTATCATCCAGACTATCACGTGACTGGTCGACATGAGAGAGTTGCACCGTTGAACCGAGTTTTATTTCTCCCGAATCTGCTTTTTCTACGTCGGACATCATGCGGAATAAGGTGGTTTTACCCGCTCCATTAGGCCCAATAATACCGACTATGCCGCCTGGTGGTAATTTAAAGCTTAGATCATTAATTAATAAGCGATCACCAAAGCCTTTGCTGATATGCTCCGCGTCAATCACTGCATCACCTAAACGTGGCCCCGCCGGAATATAGATTTCCTGAGTTTCATTACGTTTTTGTGCTTCTTGCGAAGAGAGTTCATCAAAGCGGGCTAAACGCGCTTTGCTTTTTGCATGACGACCTTTGGCATTAGAACGCACCCATTCTAATTCCGCCTTCATTGCTTTCTGGCGCGAAGTTTCCTGTTTGTCTTCCTGCTCTAAGCGGTTTTGTTTTTGCTCTAGCCAGGATGAATAGTTACCTTCCCACGGAATACCCTGGCCACGATCAAGCTCCAGAATCCAGCCTGCAACATTATCCAGAAAGTATCTGTCATGAGTTACAGCGACAACAGTTCCTGGGTAATCATGTAAAAACCGTTCTAGCCAAGCAACTGATTCTGCATCAAGATGGTTGGTTGGTTCATCTAATAGCAGCATGTCGGGTTTAGACAGTAACAGGCGGCATAGCGCAACACGTCGCTTTTCACCGCCTGAAAGTTTTGTGACATCTGCATCCCAGGGAGGAAGGCGTAGGGCATCAGCCGCGATTTCTAGTTCGCGATCTAATTCCCAGGCATTTTCTGCTTCAATTTTTTCCTGTAACTTAGCTTGTTCAGCTAATAAGGCATCAAAATCAGCATCAGGTTCTGCAAATGCATCATTGATGGCATTATAGCGATTTAGCACAAGTTGCATTTCCCCCAGACCTTCTTCAACATTACCACGCACATCTTTATCGGGGTCGAGTTGTGGTTCTTGCGCAAGGTAACCGATGTTAATTCCCTTCATAGGAATTGCTTCACCTTCTATTTCTTTATCAATCCCTGCCATAATGCGCAGTAAGGTTGATTTACCAGAGCCATTAAGGCCTAATACGCCAATTTTAGCGCCTGGAAAAAAAGATAAGGAAATATCTTTTAAGATATGTTTTTTAGGTGGGACAATCTTGCCCACCCGGTTCATAGAAAAAATATATTGTGCCATGACAGTTTATCGTTATGTGAATTGATAAGCAGTATTATAGCTTTGTTTAAGGCAATTTTGCAGGGACTGTAAAAACATAATTTGTGTCTTTAGCTGCCTGATGACAGGTGAAGCAGGCTTCGCCTGCGTTACTATCCTGACTATGAGGCTTTAAATCTAGGCCCGTCCAGCGCGCAAACCCCCAGCCCCCCGTTGTAGCGTATTTTTTTGTATCTCTGAGCATAATTTCTGCATGCACAAAATCACCTGGGACAGTCGCGGCTTTCCATGTCGCCAGAGTGTCGTTTTTCCAGACTAATTTGGCAAGAATGGTACCTTTGGGCCATTCTTGCTTGCCTGTATTTGCTCGTGCGGCCTTTATTGCAATGGAGTTACCCAGAATAACCCGCTGAGTATTATTGTCGCTACGTATAGAAGTTCCGATAACGCGCCAGTTTGTTAGGCCTTTAGGGTATTCGATGTTATTCGCCGTTGCTTGTACGTTTTGTGCAAAGCTGATGGCAGGAGTACATAATAAAGTGGAAAGGATGGCCAACTGGCGTAAATGAGAGTGAGTTTGCATAATGATTAATGAGTTGAGTAATAAATATAGGGAAATGTCTTTTTACCACAGAGTGTCTTATGAGTGTAGATTTTATGATATTTGCTATTGAATTTAGCCGTACTAGAATTTTTACTTTTTAACCTATGATTCCAGTGTTATCTTGCTTGAAATAGGGCAGAAAAATTTCCTGTATAGAGGGTATATCGCTTACTGAGATTGATTAAATAACATAGTTTAAATATATGCCATAAGTGCCTTACTCCTATTATCTTGAAATAATAAGTTAAATTTATTCTGGTACGTTTTGTGCTTGGTCTGCATGGTTACAAAAAGGGCTATTAACTTAACGTATGTATAAATTATCCGCGATAACGGCATCAAACTTAATCCAGCAGTATCATGATGAATTGATCAGTTATTTGGTGCAACGCAACCATACTCCCGATGTTGCTGCAGATATTTTACAAGATGCTTATATGCGTTTAGTTAAAGCTGAGCCTAAGAGCGAAATAAAAAATCCACGCGCATTCCTTTATAAGATCGTCAGTAATTTGGCGATTGATTACCACCGTAGTAACGCCAGGCGACAAACAAGGCATGCTGATGAGTCTGAATTAGTTGAGTTGGCCGATCAATCTCCAGCACTTGAGCATCAAGTCTATACACAGGAACAGCTTGCTTTTTTAAAGCAGGCAATCTCAGAGCTTCCACCTAAATGTCGCCAGGTGTTTATCATGCATAAGTTTAGATATTATCCTTATTCTAAAATAATGCAGGAATTGAATATTTCCGAAAGCACGGTATTAAAGCATATGGTGAAAGCGATGAAGCATTGTCGTAAACGTATGGCAGAGCTTGATCCTGAGTAATGATGGAATTATTTAAACACGGCTTTTAAATAGATACTTATCTAGCACTGTAACGTCTTATCTAAAATACTTGAAGAATCCTATGATATGAAGCAATCCATGCACGAAAATGATGCGCATACTCAGGCTGCTGTCTGGCAGGCTAAGCTAAGTTCGGATCTGTTAACGACTCAGCAACAGGAGGAGTTTGCAAGCTGGCTGACCCAGAGTGAGGAAAACCGTAGGGCATGGCAGGAACTTAATGCATTCTGGGAGCAGCTTGATAGCTTGAGTGCAGAAGATATAAGCTTTATAGATGATTTTCCTGAAACAAGTTCAAACACGCTTGAAGCGATGCAAAAAATTGATCTTCAGCCGATTGATTCACAAGTCAAAAAATCTGCATTTTTAAACAGGCATCAATTATCCCGCTCATTATTAGGTGTGGCTGCCTCAGTGTTATTGATGTTCTCTCTGTTTTATACCCAGATGCCGCAGTATTTTGCTGACTATCATACAGCGCCCGGTGAATTGCGTACGCTGGTCTTAGACGATGGTTCCCGGATTATAATGAATAGTGATACCACTGTATCGCTGGATTATAGCGCCGAACAGCGCAGTATTGTCTTGCATCAGGGGGAGGCGTATTTCGATGTGACGGCGGATCGTTCGCGCCCTTTTGTGGTGACCACGAGTGCCGGGCGAGTGCGTGCTTTAGGAACCGAGTTCGATATAAAAAATAGAAATGCCAAGGTTGCGGTCACGGTGTTTGAACATGCGGTTAAGGTGTCTCTCAATAATGGTAAGGTAATGGATAGCCTGCCAGAAGGGCAGCAACTTGTGTTTACCGCTTCTGCATTTACTCAGCCGAGTGCCGTCAATTTATCCCGTACTCAGTCCTGGCGTAAGCAGCGTATTGTTTTTCAGGATAAACCCCTGGCCGAAGTGATGGCTGAGTTAAGTCATTATCGCGCAGGGACTATTATTATCCTGGATAGTGAAATCAAAGCCTTATCTGTTAGCGGTGTTTTTGCTACCGATGATACCAATATAGCACTTAAAACAATTGAGCAGAGTTTGCCGGTGACGATTAGTAAAATCACTGAAAAACTGGTGCTGATTACAGCAAAGTAAAAAAAATTAATTTTAAGTAGATACTTTTGTTATCTGCCATCGTCTTATAAATAACGGAGATTAATACAATAGGAAATCGAGTTAAAGTTTCTACGCAGGCAGTGGGATTTATATTGCTTACTGCTGCAGTAATTGTGCAAGCTGAGCAAAGAATACGCTTTAATATTGCTGCGCAGAATTTATCGTCTGCTTTATTACAGTTCTCTGAACAGAGTGGTGTCAAAATATTTTTTACCACGCAGACGACGCGGGCAATAAAAAGTAAGGCATTGATGGGTCTGTATACAGCTGAACAGGCATTGGATACGCTGCTGGAAAATAGCGGGATACAGTACCGTTTTACGGCAACACAGTCGGTGACATTATCGTTACAGCGCAGTGAGATAAAGACTGAGCCATTGTTAGCTCTGGAGCCTGCAATGGTGGTTTATGGCAGTGTAACGGATGTTAACCGGCCAGTTGATCAGGTGAGTGCTAAGGCTAGTGGGCAAACATGGAATGGCTATCATGTATTTAGCGCCAGTACGGCAACACGGGTTAATACGCCGATGATGGAATTAGCTCAGTCCATTCAGGTCATACCACGGGCTTTAATTGATGACCAGCAAGCACTGACGGTGACTGAAAGTTTGCGTAATATTAGTGGTGTAGTGCCGCGTACGCCAGGGATTACACCTAATTTTGAGCCCACGTTGATTCGTGGTTTTTCTGCGATGCAGATGATTGATGGTTTTTATCAGAATCTTAATACAGGAGATCAGGGAAGTTTAGTCAATATTCAGCAGATTGAAGTGATCAAAGGCGCAAATGCAACACTGTACAGTGGCGGAGGTGGTTCTCCATCGGGTGGTGTGATTAATTTACTGTCTAAATTGCCTGAAAAAGAGGCTTTTTATGAGTTTGGACTTAAGGGAGGGAATTATCAGTTTGTGCAGCCCTATGTGGATATTAACCAGCCGATAAACGAGTCGCTTTTATTGCGCTTTACTGGGGAATATAGTCATAGCAAGAGTCATGTTGAGGTATTGCAAACTGAGCGTTACAACCTGAACCCATCGCTCACATGGACTAATAATAAATCGAGCTCTTTAACGTTACAGGGGAAGTATTCAAAGTGGCAACAGCAGGATTATCAAGGTTTGCCTGCGACAGGAACAGTGGCAGGTGATTTTACGCTTGATCCACGGCTGTATATAGGTCCGGCAGATATAGGCGATAGCGTGTCTGAATTGGGAAGTGTCTGGGGAACTTTCAAGCATCAGTTTAATGATAGCTGGGCGATGACGGCCAAAGCACGCTATGCGTACTCTCTGCATGACACGATTACGCAAGGTATTATTGGTGAAGGTTTTGATTTTTCTGCGGATAAACCCTTAAGTGCCGAGGATTTAGCTTTGCTCGGTTCGCCTGCTTTGAAGCATACCTGGGGACTGAGTAATAATGAGCTATATCAGCAGTCTGATGAGATGACATTTCAGCTGTATAGCACGGTGTATTTTGACTTTGAGGCGAGTCATCATGCGTTGATTATAGGCGGGGATTTTAGTGAGCATGATGAAGCGGGGTTTATTGAGTTTAATGCACTGCTTATTGGGCTTGTTGATTTAACTCAGCCTGTTTTTTTACCCTATGAGTATCCTGGGACACGGGAAAATAAGCAGTTTACCAGGAACACCACCTATGGTGGTTATATGCAATTGCAAAGTACTTTATATGAGCACTTGCATTTGCTGGCAGGTTTTCGCGCGGGTAATGTGAGTAGCGATTATAAAAATACCACGCCTGGCTTTGAATTTAGTTCTGATGCCAGTACCACACGGGTTTTGCCTAATGTTGGAGCAGTGATTGATCTAGGCGACGAATATGCATTTTTTGTTAATTATAATCAAGGCATGCGCGCTCAAAGTGGGGTGAATTTTGTTTCCACTCCCAAGCCAGAGTTGTCTGACCAGCTTGAGTTTGGTTTGAAGTTTGATATAGCAGAACAGTTAACTGGGCAGCTGGCACTGTATCAGATTAATAAAAAAAATATGGCCATCACTGATTTTAGTGATCCGCAATTGCGTGCGACAACGGGAGGGCAGCAACGCTCGCGAGGCGTGGAAAGTAATATTAGCTGGCAACTAAGTGATGGCTTTAAGTTGCTTGCAACTTATGCGTTTACCGATGCCCGCTTTTCTGACAGCCTGATTGTCGCAAAAGGGAATCAGGTGCCCGGAGTGCCTGAACATGCAGGACGGTTGTGGCTTAATTATGCTTTTCAGGAGGCATTGCTCAGCGGCTTAAGTATCGGAGCGGGAATATATGCCCAGTCCAGTGCTTATTTAGAAAATAAAAATTTATTTAAAAGTGATGCTTTTTATACCATGGATGCAACGATTGCCTATGCACGAAACAACTATAAACTCGGTATTTCAGTGAAGAATTTAAGCGATGTGAATTATTATCAACGGCTTAATTATTTTGCTACTCGGACTATGCCTGCTCAGGGCACGGAAGTATTTTTTAGCGGAACAGTTACATTTTAAAAGGAACCCATATGAATCGTCGTCAATTTACCCAGCTTGCGATTGCCAGTGTCAGTCTTGCCCCGTTTGTGAGTGTGGCACAAGCGCTGGCAAGTTATGAGCAGCGCAAAACTCAGGCGCAAGCCGTTTCTATCAAGGCGCATAAGGATTTTATGGCCGTTGATGGGATTAAAATGATGGGCAATGAAAAAATAGCAATGTTGCTATACCCGGGGTTTTATGCCGCTGATTTAGTGAACCCGCAATTTATTTTTAACACGATGATGGGAGCTAGTATTTATCTAGTCTCGCCTACGGAAGATTTAAGCCCCGTTGAAGCCAGTGGTATCTCGATTGTTCCCACGCATACACGAAGTCAGTGCCCGGATGATCTGGATATTTTATTTATACCGGGGGGAGCCGCGGGTACTTTAAAAGCCATGCAAAATGAGCAGTTTATTGCCTTTATCAAAGCAAAAGCGGCAAAAGCAAAATATATCACCAGTGTTTGTACCGGGAGTTTGTTACTTGCCAAAGCGGGATTGCTAAAAGGTAAAAGCGCCACTTCACATTGGTCTACTCTGGATATATTGGCAAAATTTGGCACGATAGCGGTTAAAAAACGCGTGGTCTGGGATGGCAATATCGTCACTGGGGGCGGTGTAACAGCAGGTATTGATTTTGGCCTAGAGATTCTGGCGGCTTTACGCGGTAAGCAATACGCCGAAGCCATTCAGTTACAAGCAGAATACGACCCGGCTCCTCCTTTTAATTCTGGCTCACCTGATAAAGCCAGTCCATTTATTCGGGATGTGGTGAGGGATATGTTTGCACCGTTAATTGTGGATATGGAGAATGATTTGATAGGTTAGGGTTATGCTTCGTTCCCACGCTCTGAGCTTACTGCCAGTAAGTAGGTTGGGGTGAGCTTGCGAACCCCAATAATCATAAGGTGGCGCAGTCTCAAATGTTGGGTTTCGTACCTCAACCCAACCTACAAAAAATACTTTCACAGCCTCAGAGCGTAGGTACGAGGGAATATAAAGGAATCTCAAATCGTTTTACGATTTTTTTAAGCAGATACAACAATAATTTAAGGAATAAATAAATGAAAATAAAGTCAAATTTAAAAACAGCACTTGCTTTAACTGGGCTTGTTTTAAGTGCTAATGTCTCGGCAGGTTCTGTGACAACGGGTGAATTTGTATTGGATTTTGATGAAGCAGGTCTATTGAACTTAGGTGCTCAGGTAAAGAATGTAAACTGGTTTGATAGCGCTGCAAGTGCCACTAAAACACCGCAGGAGATGCGCGATACCCCGCCTGCTGATTCTGTACCTGATAGCTTTACCTTTAAAGTCTTTGCTGCATCAATACCTACGCCACCTGTGGGATTGGAGGAGCGTGCGCCACAAGTATCAACTTTTGAATATGAAGGAGACCCAACTAGCGGAACAGGCATGATTGGCCTGGCAGGCTTCCATGTTATTTCAACGCTTGCAGGCGGTATGTCTATGGGTGATTATGGCCTAAGCTATGATGCTAGCCGTATAGGCAATGCAGCGGACAGTTCGGGGTGGTTTATCACTAATTATCATGCATTTCCTCTCAAGTCATTTGATTTGACTAATGTAGAAATAACGATCATTGATGATGAAAATTTTAGTATGGCGGGTGATGTGGTTATCGCTGATGACTTGGCGCTGATGTTAAGTGCCGAGGAAGGTACTGATGTAGGTGATTTTAGTTTTACTACAGTGGCGGATGCTGACCCAGTTATTGATGGATCTATCGCAAATTATTCTTTTGCCACTGGAATTTTAAGTCTGCCGGTTGTGATGGCAAACAATACCACGTATTCGGCAAGTTTTCACTTTATGGTACTGGACGATGGCCGTCCTGCGCTGGAATTGAGAAGTGCCGAGCCTAGTTCTTTAAGTGCAGAAAAACACGCCATGTTTGATATGAGCACAGGTGTTATAACGATGTCAGAAGTGGTGATGCTGGATAACGCTGATTCTTCGGGAGATAAAGTTAAAGCAACAATGAAACTGGAGCCTGGTTACTTTCCATCGCGATTTATCTTAACAGCAATTGAGCCTATTGCTGAGTAGTCGCGTATAAGGCTTAAATCTACAACTATTAATGGAAGCGGGTGCTTCAGCCCCGCTGTCCCCATACGGGGCTGAAGCACCCGCTTCCAGGTTGCCTAAATTATTTCGTGCATATTCCTCAGCACATCCTATGTTTTGGGTTTCTTTTATACACAACCCTTATTGAAACGATAAAAACTATGTTAAACCCAATCATAAAACAACATGCTATTGTATCGAAAGCCCTGTTAACTATTTGTGGCAGCTGGCTAATGTGTCATTCAGTCAATGCACTCGAGGTGACCAGTGGGCAGTTTATTCAGACTGTTTATCCTGAAGCTTTAGAAGCCAGCAGTACTTTTAGCGTCAATGATTTTTTTGATGATCAGGCCTTATCGGTCAGGCTAAGAAATGACCTTATTGATGATGTTATCCTCGGCCCTGCGCCACTGGATACCAATACCTTTGTCTATACCTTGCATGGCCCGGATTTTGTAAGCGGACACCCGAATAGAAACCCGGGCATAAATTCATTTCCCAGCCAGTTTCAGTTTACTGCTGATAATGTATTGCAACAGGCGAGTAATGGCCGCCTAGGATTAGGCGGGGTTATGCGCTTTGATCTCCCGCCACGTTCTGATG
>WTCN01000147.1 GCA_013138555.1 Methyloprofundus sp.
CTAAAGTTGTATTGAGTTTACGCGCATTAGTTCAAACGACAAATAGATGGCAGCAGTTTTGGGGGAAAATTATCCAAGGTGAGACTCAATACTCTATGGCTTAATACATCATATTAAAGCCTCACCAGTTATTACTAATATGCTAAATTCACTTTTTAAATATTCAGCTTCAGCTTTTTATCGTATAGCCCTTTTAACGGGTGAGGGGCCAGGTTTTACCACTGCTTTTTTAATTGGTGCTGGAGTGACTGCTTTCTTAACCGGTTTAGGCTTTACTACCGCTTTTTTTACAGGTTTGGGTCCTGGCCCTACAACTGCGGCTGAAGTCGTCATTGGTAGAACCATCAAAAAAGCAACTAAGATGTATCGTTTGTTTTTCATAATAATTTCCAGTCTGGTTGAGAAAATCATCTTTGCTGATGAGTTCCCGATTTGGGACATTGATTCAATAATTTTAGAGCTCACTTGTAAGTTTTGCGTTCATTTGAACTACCCAGTAATCTTTATCATTAGAGGCGGAATGCTTAGGATCGTTTATTAAAATACTATTGTAAGAGAAAAATAGGTAGGATATAGTCCCTTTTGGGACACCATTGCTTTTGATGGTGTATATTAATGCATGGGTTTTAATCTCTGTGAAAGGACAAAGCATGTTTTATAATGACCCTATTGAGCTTGAGAGTTTTATTACACCTATTGCTGGGCCAGTTATAATAAGACCTGCAATAGGCGCATCATTCAATGCTGAAGTCTGTATAAAGAGGCTTGAGCATGTCGGTTTATTTACGGTAGCCGCAAATTCTTTCAAAGTTGCAAAAGAACCGCAACAGAATTTCTATGGCTTAACTATTCCACTAAGTGCCTCTTTTGCAGTTTCGGAGTCTGACAAAAATCAGCTATATGAACCGACATCAGCTCACTTACTATTACCTGATCAGCCCTTTAATTTAAGGTCCAAAAGAAAATGCAATTTACTTGTGAGTAATTTTTTTGTTGATCCAGTCAGTGATTATTCAAGAAAGTTATTGCAATCAGACTTTGCGGGGCAAACATCATTAAACTCTGAGGTTTCATTTTTTACTCAGGCGGGTAGTGTTTTACTAAGATCAGTCGCTCAAATATGGACGGCTTTAAATAATAAAATGCCTGTCAGTGACATCATTTTAAAAGAGCTTGAAGATGATTTGTTCGCTAGCTTTGTTTTGTATGCGTATGAAAATACGAATGCTGGAAAGCCTTATAAGCATGATGATCCATACCACCTTAGTCGTACTGAAGGCTATATCAGTGATAATCTACAAAACTCTATCACACGCGATCAATTAGCAGAGATTTCTGGTCGTTCGATTAGAACATTGTCTCGTGCATTTGAAAAAAAATACGGAATTGGCCCAATGGCTTTTATAAAGCAACGTCGTCTAGATGCAGCCTATTTTGACCTGCTCGGTGCAAGACCTGATACCACCTCGGTGACGCAGGTTGCTTTTAGTTATGGTTTTTCGCATGTTGGTAAGTTTGCTATTGAGTACAGAAAGGCTTTTGGGGAGGCTCCCTCAACGAGTCTTGCTAAATAGTTATCCCAAATTTGCATTTCCACAGATTGGTTTGAATGTTTTATCAAGAATAACTGACTTATACCCGTTAACGCCCAGTATTATGTAGTGCTCTTCCCCGCCGTGGATATCCGCACCATATAAACACATTACTATACCTTAATATATTTATATGTACTGTAATCTAAGTACCATAGGTAATAGGTAAGTCCAGTACAGCGCACAAACCACCATGAGAGCTTTTCTTAAGCGTCAATGATCCGCTATAAAGTTGAGTGATATCGTTAACAATATTAAGCCCTAAGCCGTGGCCTGAAACAGTTTCATCAAGCTTTCGACCACGCTGTAAAACAATGCTTAATTGGCTATCTGGGATTCCCGGGCCATTGTCTTCAATAAACAACAGAAAACGCTTATTATTCTTATTCGGTTTTGCATGAACCCACACCTGATCATGTGTCCATTTGCAGGCATTGTCGATAAGGTTATCTTCCAGATCCTGGGGGTCACCACGAAAACAGTAATTATCAAGATCATAGCGAGTTATTTCTATATGTTTATCTTTGTAGATATGATCCATGTAATAACACAGATCTTCAACAACCTTAACAATGCTGGTATGCTCATCAAGCAGATTGGGTGTTCCTGCTGCTCTGGCCTGGGCTAAGTAATGATCCAGGTCGCCTGCTATATGTGTTGCCTGCTTTTGAATCAGCTGGCCGGATTCATTCTTTACGCTACTTGCCTCATTGATAATGACAGCAAGAGGGGTTTTTATTGTATGTGCGAGGTTTCCAAGATTTTTTCTTGCACGAATAAGCGTTTCCTCTCTATGATCTAGCAGTGAATTAATTTCGCTAACAACGACCTGTATCTCAGCAGGGTAATTTTCAGGCAATCTCTTTTTCTCACCTTGCTGAACCTCTCCGATGGCATTCCGTATTGAATTAAGTGGCTTAAGTGCAACTTTCACCTGAATCACTATAGCCAATAGCAAGCCGCTCCCCAGAGCCAGAAAGCTGATAAGAACTTGTTTAGTGAAATGATTTACTGCATGTTCAATTTCCGATACCGGCCCCGTGACCACATAAGATAGTACCTGGTCTGTATCAGGCAAGGTGATTTCTAATAGTTGAGCACGTAAGCGTTTTTTGTTTGGCCCATAGAGGTGTTGCACATCTAGTAAACTATTTTCCATTAGTTCAGTGAGTAGCAGGCGTTTTTTCTTGAGAGCTGTTAAATTCCCATTTTCCTGACATCTGGAAACCTGAAGATGGCTTCCCAGAAGAGAATAAGAAGAGTCTAGTGTTTTTCCTGATTGCTCGATTTCCCAATACCAGCCAGAATTGGGTTTATTAAAACGGGGATCCAGAGGGGACCAATTCAGTTTAAATGTCCCATCAGGACTTAATTCACTTGCGGCGACTAGTTCCTCCATATGATCAAATAGCAGCGCATCAAAATGCTGCTCAATATGTTCACGAAATAGGGAGACGAGCAATACTGTAGTGATTCCCAGCGTGAGCGTAACCAGAACTGCTCCGGAAACTATAATACGTAAGGACAGGGAATTACGCATTATTAGCTGGCTCAGTCAATTGGTAACCTAATCCCCTACGGGTTTGGATATAGGTCGGGTCCAGCTTATTTCTAAGCCGGTTGATCAATACTTCAATAACATTGGAATCGCGTTCAAAGTCTTGTCCATAGATATGTTCAGTCAATTCAGTTTTGGAAATAACTCTGTGATTATGTTGCATCAGATAATCAAGAGTTCTGAATTCAAGGGCGGTCAGGGTGATAGGTTTGTTTGCTAAAGTCACGCGGCCAAGATTAGTATCAATGGTGATCTCTCCGCACTTAAAAATAGGGTTTGGATGTCCGGATGCGCGTCGAATCAGCGCTTCTACTCTGGCCAACAGCTCTTCCATTGCAAACGGTTTTGCCAGGTAGTCATCAGCACCGGCTTGCAAACCGGTCACCTTTTCCCGCCAGGTTTGTCGGGCAGTTAATATTAATACCGGCATCTCACGTCCAGCTTGACGCCATTGCATAAGCACATCTAAGCCATCAAGTCTGGGCAGTCCCAGGTCTAAAATAACAGCATCATAATATTCGCTATTACCCAGATATAGGCCTTCAATACCATCATGTGCTACATCAATAACATATTGAGCAGTGTGCAACATTTTAATGACTTGATTAGCAAGCTCCAGGTCATCTTCAATAAGCAGAATTCGCATATAGGTTACTCTCTGGTTGTTTGGTTTATTTCGTCGCAGTTCCTACCATAAAGATAATAAAAACAAGCTAAATTAGAATTTAAGCTTAGGTTAATATAGGTCGTGTTAATCTAACCATAAGAGAAGTGGAAAGTTGATTAATAAAAAAATCAGCGAGTTTCTTAGAGTTACAAATTAACACAATGAGGGAAAAAGGGTTCTTTTCATATTAATAAATAATGGCAGTACTAAGATAGCTGCCACTCAGATGGCCTTGATGGATTGTTACAGTATGATCTTTAGCAACTGTCAAGTCACTATGAATTGATAAATTAAACTGGAGAAGATACTTGAAAAAATTATTACAGATTGTGGTTATGCTTATGTCTTTCACTGCACTTCAGGCATTTGCGCATCACCCGGCAGCAGATAGGGTTGATGCTGAAACTTATGCAATGATTGATAACTTAGTGGCAGACACACCTCATGCTGAAATGACAGTTGAAGATTTTGGCAATGATATGACTACAATGACGCTGACCACAGCATCAGTAAGTTCACTTGAGAATTTGCTTGATGACGGTGTTTTGATCTATCTACAAACACTGGAAGGTGAGGTCGATGTAAATATTAGTTTTAATGATGATGGTAGTGCAACAATGACTACCACCCAAATGCCTTGATTTGTTACTACTTAATGATGGGTGGCTGATGAATCAGGGAGATTAATTAGCTTACATAAAAGCTCCGGCTAATAACCGGAGCTTTCACTGTGTAATGAAGCGCTCTGAAGTTTATAAATAGCCTCTTTCTAGAGTTAAGTAAAAGCAACAAAGTGGTGAATATAATGAAAAAGTATATAAAAAAGATTATTGGCATTATAAGTGTAGTTTCGGTCTCAGTTTTAATTGCAACGTTTGCTAGTGCTGCAGATGAGTTAGGGGAGTTTTGTTATAGCGGCGCTTTTCAGAACACGGGCGATTGTTTTATTAGCATTGAAGCAACTCAACACGGTAAGTACTTTTCCCTTAATGGCTTAAGTCAATGTGACGTTATTGAAGGAAAAGAGTGGTTTTCTGATGTGTACTCAGGTATTGCTTATGGTAGTGGCCATATTAAAAAAGATGATAATGTGTTTAATGGCGCGATGAGAGTTTCTTCCCCGACCAATAGTGATATGACACCTAAAACTATTTTATTTGAGATCAATCTGGATAATCTAGAGGTTAAATTTAAAGCAGCATCGGATGACAGTGCATTATGTGCGGATGGGAATGATTGTATTTTAGAGTATGAATTTTCCAGTGTTGATTGCCAATAAAGTTCACTGATAGGGGAAGCAAACTACCGACGATGAGTCGTTAATTTGTTTATTCGGGAGATAAAGTCATGAAAATTTTTATAAATATATTAACTGTAGCGTTGCTGATGACAACAGCACAGACCTTGTTCGCTGCCGATGAGTTAGGGGAATATTGTTTTGCAGGGGCATTTCAAAATACTGGAGAATGC
>WTCN01000031.1 GCA_013138555.1 Methyloprofundus sp.
GCCACTTTACAACATTTGATGCAACCAGCGCCGCAACAGCATTAGCAAGTAAGTTTGCAGCAGAAATTTATGCCCAGTACCCATCACTTTGGCCAGAGACAGTTCGAGCTCTGATAGTTCATTCCGCCCAATGGACAGAAGCAATGAAGAAACAATTTAAACATGGAGCGACTGATCGCCAAAAAGCACAACATTTAGTTCGCTGTGTAGGATTTGGAGTGCCAAGCCTTAAAAAATCTTTATGGAGTTTAAATAACTCTTTGTCTTTAATTGTTGAAGATAAGCTCCAGCCTTATGAAAAGCTGAAAGGAAAATCACCAAGTACCCGTGATATGCATTTGCATGATCTACCCTGGCCAAAAGAGAGCTTGCAAAAATTAGGAGAAGTTCAGGTTAAAATGACAGTTACTTTGTCTTATTTTATTGAACCTAACCCATCTAGCCGAAATGTTTCTGGCAAGTACAGCTATCCAAGCCACCAGCTTCGTTTCGATGTTAAGCGCCCAACAGAATCAACAAAAGAGTTTCGAGGTCGAGTTAGTCGTATTGCCCGAGGTGTGGAGGAAGGTACAGGAAAGGCCCCAAGTGATCCAAACTGGTTACTGGGTGATTTTCGGCATAAAGGATCCATTCATAAAGATGAATGGATCGGTACAGCGACTGATCCACCACCCCATAGCTGGATAGACAGCTATGGGGTGGTGGCGTACACGCACTAAACTTCAGCAGTGGAACAAAAAAGCAAGGTACTCTTTGATTGTTTCCATAGCTGTACCGGAAGTTGATATTGATCTCTATACAGAAGTTACAGATCAAATTGAAATTACACCTCCTGTCACTACCGAAATTGCAACCTAGTACGGTAGCATTTGGGGTAAGGTACGAAGCTCAGAAAAATAGGCACGATAGTAAAGTCTACATTACTGCTATCTAGCGAAACACATACCCTTAAAACATAGGAACCAATAAGGCTTACTCGAATTTATCAAGTCCTATTATTTATCTCGATTAATACTTTTTACAGCCTAATCAACACCGCTTTTGTCAGAAGTTAAATGTAAGTCCGGCTGCTGAAATATACTGTTGATTTTTGATATTGGTTCTAATCGTTGTAATAGATTTAGTGATGGGCGTGGTTTTACAATATTGGTAATTGTATCTGTATCAAAGAGAAACATCGCGTCCTTTTCCTCCATGCGCACGCAAAGTTTCTATATCGCCCATTGCATCAGCTACCTCATCAAAACCTTGCCATTTTCCTGCAATTGCAGCTAAGCCCTGTTTTTCTTCATATTGTTCTAGTATTTTAAGATCATCAAGACTCACTAACGCAGCAACGGGTTTATCTCGTTTAGTAATAATAAATCGCTCATGAGAATACTGGCTTTTAGCTATTAATTCAGAAATATGTGATTTAGCTTTTGCTACAGATATAGAGGTAGGTGTCATATTTTTTCCTGATGTTTGCATTTAGGTCATTATGACCTGTTTTGGTCTGTTGTTCAAACTAATCACCTGATTCTTCTTACATGCGCTCAGATAGAAAATTTATTAGTCACATTACCACTGATCCACCCCAGTCTTTAATTTACTCTCCGAAGCAATCAGAAAATTCCCGGATGTGACAATAACATCACCATAATTTAGTCCCTCCACCACTTCGATAAAGTCATCATTGCGCACCCCGGTTTTTATTTTCTGTGCCTGCAAGCGACCATCACCCAGATCAACAAAAACGACTCGATTTTCTCCAGTAAAAACCACGGCTTGCTCAGGTACGACGATACGTTCACCAAAACCAAGCTGTAGTTGCAGATGGACATATTGGTCCGGGCGTAATAAACCATCAGGGTTTTCTAGCTCAACACGCACTCGTGCAGTACGTGTTTCATTTTCTAAAAATGGCTCAATAAAAGTGACCTTGCCTGTATAGGGAGTATCAGGCTTATTTTCCAGTATCACTTGTGCGTTCATTCCTAGTTCTATCCAGGGTAAATCTGCTTCATAAACCTGACCTTCTACCCAGACAGTGGATAAATCTGCGATACGCAATAGTTTTGAACTTGCTTTAAAGGCTGACCCGGCGACGATATTTTTTTCAATAATTGTTCCGCTAATGGGTGATAGGATGGGCAGGTACTCAAGTGAACGCCCCCGTCTTTCCAGTGCTCGAATCTGTGTGCGATCAATCCCCCATAAAGACAAGCGTCGAGCCGCCGCGGCTTTAAGGCTGCTTTGACCTGACTGACTGCGTTTAAAGCTGTGCAGATATTCATCCTGACTGGAAATGAGTTCGGGGCTATAGATTGTAAATAATGTCTGGCCTTTGTTGACTTGTTTACCTATGTAGTCTGCATTTAATTGATCTATCCAGCCATCAAACTTAAGGTTAATATCAGTCAGGCGAGTTTGATCATAGCTAATTTGCGCACTCGCGTGTATGGTTTTCGTCATATTGATACAGGTCACTTCCTCTGTGGTAACGCCGATCAATTGACGGCGATACGCATCGACTTTGAATGTTTTTGACTGCAATGATCTTGAGTTAGAAGGGCGGCTTGTTTGTTTATCGGACTGTGCCGCAAAAGTACTGGGGGTTGCTGATGACAGTGCTAGACCTTTGCTGCTTGTTCCCATATCAAAAGAAAGCTGCGCTTGCCCCTGCGCACCCGCATCAATTGTTAATGTAAGAGGCCATGCTCCCATCATTGGGAGTTCAAACTGTCCTTGATAAAGCCCTTGCTGCAGCGTGTTTATTTCAGCCGGTGCATACATAGTGGGCATAGAGCCCATCGCTGGCATTTCTGCAACAGCCTGTATACTCGCATGACTGACCGCTTGATCATGCTCATCCCGGATAATGATTTTTAACTGGTTTTTTCCAACTCTGGGTTGCTCTGGGTCGATAACGACCTGTACTTTGAATGGCCCGGTAAAGTGTTCCTGACCTATATTTTGTGTAGTGGCTGTTTTTTTGTCAGTCGTTTCCGGTAAAAATAGGCTTAGGCTGGCTATTAAGCCTAAGCAAATGATAGCAATTAATAACCAGAGTATATAGGAACGTTTCATGGGAATTATTTAGTTATTCTCTATTAAAGTGGGAAAAACGGGTATTGGCTCATTTATTTGCGGTGCCAGCTGACCTACGGCACTTTCTAGTTCAGCAAGGCGACGATGTGTATCGGCCAGGGCCTGTTCGGCTTGCAACTGAGTCTGCATATAATTTTTTTCGCTACTAATCAGGCTTAAAAAATCACCTTTGCCAGACTGGTAGTCTGATTGTGCTGCATGCAGCGTTTCTTCGGCCAGGGGGAGGAGTTTATGCTTATATAACTTAAGCACATGCATACTTTCAGCAGTACGCTCATAGCTAATCTGTATGTTTTCTCTAAGCTTGGCAATAAAATCAACACGCTGCCATTCGGCTTGCTTTATTTGCGCCAGTGCTTCATTTTCAGCAGCTCTGTGTTTAGCTTGAAATAATGGCAGATTGAAGCCAATGCCAACAGTGAAGTGCTTGCTGCTATTTTCCCATAAGCTGTTATACCCTGCTTTCAGGCTTATATCCGGGTAGTTATTTCTGAGTGCCAGTTCAGATTGTGATTTTGCTGCTTCAATGTTTGCTGCAAACGCTTTAAGTTCCGGGCGAGCATGTAGTGCCTGTTCCTGTAGTAACTTGACCGCTGGCAGGGTCTTGATTTCTGCCAGGCCGGCAGGTTGGGAAAGCATACTATCCGGTAGTTTATTCAGCAAGGTATTAATATGTGCACGAATCGAACTTTGCTCACGTGCGAGTACAATCGCCTGATGTTCTAGCAAGGCAAATTCCATATCTGCGCGTAAGGCATCCTGTTTGCTTGCCAGACCGGTACTGTAGCGACTGACAGCAATTGCTCTGAACTCTTTTAATAAAGACTGATTAAGCTGGTTGATCTGAATAGCCTGATGAATATAATACCAGTCTGCAAAAAAAGACCTGGCTGCTCCAGAGAGTCTCAGACGGATACTGTTAATCGTCTGGCTGGCTGCGTCAGCTTTATGGCTGGCAGCTTGATTGCGTAAGTGGAGTTTTCCAGGCCAGGGTAATTTCTGTGATATTTCAATGCGTTGACCATACTCTGTCTGGCTATTGCCTATCGTCTGCGGTGCCATAGTATAGCTAAATAGGGGATCTTCAAAGCTTGCCTGCTGGTCAATTCGTGCCATCGAAGCCTCCCATGCAGCCTGGGCAACTTCCAGTTGCGGGTTTGCCTGTAGTACTGCGGTGACTAGTTGCTTAGAGCTTAATAAGTCATTGTGCTTAATAAGTTTCTCTGAGGCTATTGGCTTTGTTATCTGGCTTAGGCAGAGTATGCTTATTAGCAGCCAGCTCTGGTGATATTTGCATTGCATATAAATCTCTCTGCATCGTTATGCTGGATTGCTGTGTCAGATAAGAGTAAGCGCTTTTTGTTTCAGGCTTGCCCTCTATTTTTCTCAGCTAAAATAGAACTCTGGTTATTGTTTCATAATTGGAAACAAACTAACAACAATTAACTATATTGTTTAGTTCGAATTCTACTGTATAGTAGCTATCAAATACTTAGATAATCATTTTTAGTAGTGTACAGCTGACTTATCGCTTACATAATTAATGATGCTTGACTTAGTGTAATCCTTTTTTGTTGTACCCATAGACATAAACACCTCCTCGTTGTATTGTTTATATTTACTAACGCCAGTTGCTCAATGTAACTGGCGTTTTTTTTTGCATTTTTTATATGCATTTCAGTTCCAGCAGGTATTATCAACTAACTTTCTCATTGCTATAATTTTTGTCGCCTTCCAGCATATAAAAATAAAGCAAAAGCCAGAAAAACAGGAAATAAGAACCGTGTTACTAACCACTTCCAGTTAGGCATCTGAGTTACAAAGCCCCAGAAACGATCTTTATTTTTAGTATCAAAATCATTAGGCAGGAAGCATAGGCTATAGGTATAAAAGTCACTATCAAATACAAAACACCTTGCTCTCTCACGAGTATAGCTTTCTGTATAGTTTTTATTAATTGAGTCGTCTTTATATACCGATAAGAGCACATGGCGACCGGCTTTTACTTTTGTAAGTCTATCTTGAGGGTTTTTAGCAAATTTAAAGGTAAAATTTTCACCCGTTTGCCGTACTGAATATTGATAATTCTCTTGGCTATCAATAAAAGTATACGTGGTATTTTTTGCACTTATCACTGAGCAATAAGCGATACCAAGAATACAGAATAGAAAATATAAACATGTTCGCTTCATAAATCCTCCAAAAGGTAACTATACTCCGTCCATATTGAAACACGTACTTTTCAATTCTTATATTTTGGTTGCCTGAATTGATCCTAAAATTCTTAAAAATAGAGATGTTAAGGTCAAAGTTTAGGCTCAAAAGGAGTCAGAAAA
>WTCN01000029.1 GCA_013138555.1 Methyloprofundus sp.
CTCGGTGCGTTTAGTGGGAACCATCGCAGATCAATACACGGAAGCGAGTTTAATTTATCGTTACTCACCGTTAAAGGGTAAGGATTTTATGGCGGCTTGGTTGCAGCATTTAATCCTTAATCGACAAACTGGCGAGCATATCACTCACCTTATCAGCCAGGATGAATATCTTAGTTTTTTACCTGAACATATCCAGGGTGATGAATTAGAAAAATTATTAGCTTATTACCACTTAGGTCAAAAACAGCCGGATGCTTTTTTTACCGAAGCGGCTTTTGCTTATATTAAACAGCAAGCGGCCTTAAATGCTCCTGGTAGCCGCAGTCGTGTGCCTGCTTTAGCGAAGGCAGAAACAGAGCTAAGTGAATCCATTGCAAAAAATTATGAAGCTGAGTTATCGTTATTGTATAAAAACCTGGAAGATGTTGATGACTTATTAAATGATGAGTTTGAAGCGTATTGTTTGCAGCTATTACTGCCCGCCTGGGAGGCTGTGAGTGTTTAGAGTAGTGCTTTATTTTTCAAAACCTGGAAAACAGGCTACGAACTTAAGGCGGGACAAATATCGTAGGTTGGGCTGCCGTCTTTTTGGCAACCCAACAATTCAATTAACCAACCTATATACCCGAAAATGTTGGGTTAGCTTGTTGCGCTGACGCTTAACAAGCTAGCCCAACCTACAAAGTAAATAAAACCGCAGATGCAAACCAATACGCAGAATTTTAACCCCATTACAACTGAATTAAAGCCGGGCATTAATTTATTAGAAGCCAGTGCCGGAACAGGTAAAACCTATGCCATCGCAATGCTCGCCTTACGCTTTGTGGTGGAACAAAACTACGCTATTGATCAATTATTGATTGTCACCTTTACCAAGGCGGCGACGAAAGAATTAAAAGAGCGGGTGCGGGCGCGTCTAGTCGAGGCGAAGCAATTTTTTACCGGACAGTCACTAGAGAATTTTGATGCCACTATCAGCGAGTGGGCAGAAGAACTTGTGGCAAACGGTGAGATAGATGAGCAACTAGCCATACAGCGATTAAACAGTGCCTTGTTAAGTATTGACCAGGCGGGAATTTTTACTATTCATGGTTTCTGTCAGCGTTTGCTTAAAGAGCATGCCTTGGAAAGCGGGCAGATGTTTGATGTTGAGTTAAGTGATGAAACCGCAGCAGTACGCCAGCAAATGGCTGAGGATTTCTGGCGCACACAGATTTATCCACGTAATACCTGGGAAGTATCACTACTGTGTCATCAATACGAAACACCTGATGGCTTATTGGCAAGCTTAGGGAATTACCCGGCGACACTGGCAATTTATCCTGAACTAGAAAATTTAGAGGATTTGTTAATCGCACTTAAAACGCAAGCACTTAACGCGAAAAAGTCTTTAGCTCAGCAGGGCGAACATTTAAAGGCGTGTGTGGAGCTAGGGTATTTTAAAAAGCCATTAACGGATAAATTTTCAGCCACCTACCAAAGTTTAGCGCAATGGCTGGAGGCAACAGCTGCAAATACTGAACCTTTTAATTGCCTTTGCCCGAATGAGGCAAGCTTTAAATTATTAACGGCTGAACATTTAGCCGCTGAAATTCGTGTTAAACAAAAGGATAAGCTAGATTTTGATAGCGCTCCCTTTGATCTATTATATGAGTATAGCCAGAAAGTTAGTCTGATATTACGCCGTGCCCTGGCAGCAGAATTGCAGGATAATCTGGAGATACGCTTACAGCAACTGAATATCATGTCCCATGATAGCTTGATTAGCCGCACAGCTGAGGCTTTATCAAGTGCAGGTGGTGAATTATTGGTTGCGGCAATTAGCCAGCAGTACCGCGTTGCTTTAATTGATGAGTTTCAGGATACCGACCAAAATCAATGGCATATTTTCTCGCATTTATTTGCGGCAGCTGAGCAATACCTCTACTTAATAGGCGACCCCAAACAGGCGATTTATAAATTTCGTGGGGCGGATATTCACTCTTATTTACAGGCGAAACTACAGGCACAGTACCACTATACTTTAGGACAGAACTGGCGCTCTCACCCTGATTTAGTACAAGGGATTAACCAGTTTTTTAAACAACGCGATAATCCCTTTGTATTTCAAGACTTAGAGTTTAACGCAGTAGAGGCAGCCAAAGAACTCACAGATGGCGCGTTAGTACATAATAATCAAGCACTTCCTCCCTTTGTACTATGGCAATTAGCAGAAAGTGATGCTAAATCAGGTTTTTGGACCAACTCTAAAGCAGCGGATGAAGTTAAGATCGCTGTCACCGATGAAATTTTAAATTTGCTGAGCGCTGACATTACTTTGCAAAGCGATAAAATAACACGCGCCATTAAACCTGCCGATATTGCTATTTTGGTGCGCACTAATAAACAAGCCGTTTTGTATCAGGAGGTTTTAGGCTTAGCGGGAATTCCTTCCGTTTTAAATAGTACGGCTTCGGTTTTTTCCAGTGTTGAAGCGCAGAATTTATATACTGTCATGCAGGCATTGGCACAGCCAGCTGATATGCTTTTATTAAAACACGCTTTAAGTCTTGCGTGGTTTGGTTTCGATGGGCAACAACTGTATCAGCTACTGAACGATGAAGTGCAAATTGGTGCATGGATAACACGCTTTCAGGATTATCATGAGCTATGGCAGAAAAAAGGCTTTATGGCGATGATGTTACGCTTTTTAAGTGTGGAAAAAGTACGTGTACATCTTACCCGGACACAACAGGCAGAAAGGCAAATTACTAATCTGCATCATTTACTTGAGCTAGTGCAACAGGCGAGCCTGGAGGAACATTTAGGTCTGCAAAAAACCATCGCCTGGCTACGTGCGGCAATGACCGCTGAAAATGCCAGTGATGCGCAGCAATTGCGCCTGGAAAGTGATGATGATGCCGTTAAAATTGTCACCATGCACCGCTCCAAAGGCCTGGAATACCCGATTGTTTTTTGCCCTTACCTTTGGGGGCGTAGCGACCGTTTAGAGAAAGAACAACAAACGATCGTGTGTCATAGCGATGATGAAATGCTGGTTGATCTGGGCTCGGATTTGTTTGAACAGCATCGGGAAATTTCCCTAGAAGAGGAGTTAGCAGAAGATCTACGTATCCTTTATGTGGCATTAACACGCGCAAAATATCGCTGTTATGTCACTTGGCTGGATGCTCGCTCCAGCAAAAAAACCAATCAATCCGCTTTGGCTTATTTGCTGTATGAACAAGCGGATCTATCTTTTACCGAGCAACAAGGCATATTAAAACAGTTAGTCGAGGACCATCCTGATAGTTTCACTTATCAATTATTAGCAACAGGCGAGGATTTACAAGGCACTTATCAAGCAGCCGAGATAATGGATCATTTATCAGTCACGGCACAAAAACGACATTTATACAGTAACTGGCAAATGAGCAGTTATACCGCCTTATCCTATTTAAGTCTGCATGAAGCCCCCGAATTACCTCTGGATAAAGCGCAAGAAGTGAATGGTACTGCCCCTTTGGCTGAGCAAGCTCCGCTGGCATTGGCTAAAGGGGCACATACCGGAAATGTTATCCATGATTTACTGGAAAATATTAGTTTTACGGCACTCGCAGCGCGAGAAGACATAAGCCAGCAACGAGATATTGCCTGTCAGCGTTATGGCCTGGAAATAGATACACCTGATATTATCAATGAATTGCTTTATCAAACAGTCAACACACCACTAGATCCTGACGATACTGAGTTTTACCTGGCTAATCTTGATGAGCACAGCTGTCTAAAGGAAATGCCCTTTTATTTACGTCTATCTGATTTTGCCACTGAAGAAATTAACTTTATCCTGCAAGAGTGTGCTGCTTTTCAGTCCTTATCGGACAAACAAATGCAAGGATATCTAACGGGTTTTATAGATTTAATTTTTGTTTATCAACAGCGTTACTATGTGCTGGATTATAAAAGCAATGCTTTAAGCGATTATCAACCAGAGAGTTTAACTCAGGCGATGCGTGAGCATAATTACGGTTTGCAATACTGGCTGTATAGTGTGGTATTACACCAGTATTTACAAAAGCGCCTGCCTGATTATCAATTTGCAGAGCATTTTGGCGGGGTGCGTTATTTGTTTGTGCGCGGTATGCAGACCGAACAGCCGATGAGCGGAGTATATAGCGATATGCCGGATGAACAGCGAGTTAATGAACTAGCAGAAGTGTTTGGGGCAGGGGAGTAGGCTTTAGAGACTGTGAAAGTATTCAATAATATATCTAAAAAGATAGATTCCGTAGGTTGGGGTGAGCTTGCGAACCCCAACAATCAATGGATTACCTAGCCTCAGTTGTTGGGGTTCATGCTTCAC
>WTCN01000126.1 GCA_013138555.1 Methyloprofundus sp.
CTTAAGTTGATGCGTATGGGGCAACGCTTTTCTGCCCACCGTAATACGCCCCTGATGGTGGGCAAAAAAGCGTTGCCCACCCTACTTTTTTTGCCAAGAGAATCTGTTCCGTTTTACATTCGTAGCCACTAAAAGCATAAGGATTTTTTAACCTTGCCTAAGAGGGGCTTTATGTGCATGGTCTGCACCACAGGTCTTGTTAGCAGGCAGGGCCTCATCAATGTACTTAGGGTAGGGCAGGTCAAGGTTCTGCATGATTTCAATAAATTCAGCCATTGTTTTATGCTGCCCCAGACGTGAATTTAAAGCGATTTCCTGAGCAATGCAAGAAACTCTTTTACCCGTGTAATCGTGCCCTGGGTAGACCAGAGTATCGGCAGGTAGAGTAAATAGCTTTTCGGTAATGCTGTGATACATTGTTGCAGAATCTCCCTGCTGGAAATCAGTACGTCCACAGCCATTGATTAATAAGGAATCGCCAGTAAAAACCCGGTCATCGACAGCATAGCTCACACAGCCACTGGTATGCCCTGGGGTGTGCAGCACTTTGATTTCAATGCTCCCAACATGAAAACTGATACCATCGGTTACTAGCAAATCAGCACACATGGATCCTGCATCTCGGTGCACAATACTTTTACTACCTAGTTGCTCACGTAATAAGCTAGCGCATGTAACATGATCAGCATGCACATGGGTTTCCAGGGTATAAACCAGATTAAGATTTAAACTCTCTAAAAGCTCTATATAATGGTCAATTTCTATCGCCACCGTATCAATCAAAATGGCTTTTCTGCTTGTCTCGTAAGCTAAAAGATAAGTATAGGTACAGGTATCAGGCTCAAACAGTTGTCTAAAAATCATGATTATTTATCCGTTAATATCATTAAATTCTAATTTAAGATGAATGATATTATAAATTATTTGCAGGATTAATTAATGACAATTTATACTGTAGACAGAAAAACGATTATTAATGGTAAACTATTCAATAAATCAATATATTTGGAGTAACACGTGCTTAATAAAGTAACTTTAATAGGTCGATTAGGAGCTGATCCAGAAATACGTTATATGCCTACAGGCGGAGCTGTAGCAAATATTCGTTTGGCAACATCTTCTCGTTGGAAAGACAAGCAAACGGGTGAGCGTAAAGAAAGTACCGAATGGCATCGTGTCGTTTTCTTTAATCGTCAGGCAGAAATTGTTGGTGAATATTTAAGAAAAGGCAGTCTAGTCTATATAGAGGGGTCTATACGCACTCAAAAATGGCAAGATCAAAGTGGTCAGGATAGATATACCACCGAAATTGTTGCACGAGAAATGCAAATGCTAGATAGTAAGCCTGGTGGTGGTACAGCACCTTTAGAAAATTCACCTGCGACGAGTGCGCCAGAAAATTCACAGAATAACTATGCGCCAGCACCTGCACCATTTCAGCCTGCCTCAAGCTCCGCTCCAGAGGCACAAGAGGATTTTGATGATGATATTCCATTCTAGGAGTTACCTAGGAACATAAGTGTAAATAAATTAGAATAAGCCTCTGTTTAAAGAGGCTTTTTTATGCCCATCATTTTTCACTATGTAATATCCGTCTGGGTTAGCCTATGAATACTTTAGTTGTATGGGTATTTGTTAAATTGGTGGGCAGAAAAGATTGCCCACCCTACACGACTTAGCCCAGCAAACAGAGTTCATTAGCAGTATGCCCGTTAAACAAGTGCCCAACCAAGAGGCTTGAATCCGTGTCAAAGCGGCTTCTGATTTTAGCTGATTGAGCGCATCATTTAAATCGTCAATATAGCTTTGGATAAAGGAGGCTGGAGCATTCATTAACATGGGCTTACATCGATAAAATTACAACAACCTCAGAATACCTGATTTTACCTTCTCAGTATCAAAAACTTGAACATCGAGTAATAGTTAAATATCATTAGAAGTGGTGAAATAAAAACAAAATTAGCGAAACTTTGATGCTTAATTGTATGGCTGTCCCTTTTTCTTTCAAAATTTTGGAGTTTCCATACAGTCTGGGCCCAAAGCAGTCGTTAAGAAATAGCAAATTATTTATTATTTTACATTAAAGGGAAGTGTCCCTTTTAATTAAGATGTGGAATATAGTCTATACTTAAAAGATTCATCATTGTGGGCGTTGATAAAATGTCACTAGCTCAACTGTAATTAGCTTATTAAATTAAGGGAATGTTTAAAAAAGATTACTGCTTTAGCTTTGGTGAGTTACGCAATCAGCTTATTAATGACGTATTGCTTGGTTCAGGTATTGCAGCAATACCTGGACTCACTCTGTCATTATGGCGTGTGGTTATTCTGGATTTTCACCCATTGATGCTAGTGCATACTATCCTAGTCGTTTCTATTTGGTCGCTCTGGATAGGACGCAAGCGACTGTCCTATACGATTCGTGCGGGTGGATTATTGCTTATTTTATGGATAGCTACATTCGCAGCACTCTTTCAATTAGGGCCTGTCTCGGACAGTAAGGTCTTTATGGTTCTATTTGCATTTACGAGTATTTTGTTTTTAAAACAACGCACAGCCTGGTTATTAATTGGCATCTTTATATTGAATATGGGCTTGTTCGGTTATGCAGCGGTTCAGCACTGGCTAGTTTTTAATCTGGATTATCAAAATTATGCTCACCACCCTTCAACCTGGATGATCACGATCTGGAATATGGGCGTTTATAGTTCAATCCTTGCCTATATTGGCTGGAGAATGGTGCAAGGTTTGCAGGCTCAAAGCGAAACTAATGCTGAGCTGGCTGAACATTTACAAAAAATATCGGGAAGTATACCCGGTGTCGTATACCAATTACTACTCCGACCAGATGGAAGCGCATATATACCCTACGCGAGTGATGCTATACAAGAACTTTTCCGGGTTACACCTGATCAAGTATCTGAAAATACGTCTAAGTTACAGGCGGTACTGCACCCAGAAGATTTAGATACAGTGATTTCGTCAATACAAGAATCAAGCCGAACCTTAACTCCCTGGCAATTGGAATACCGGGTACGTTTTAATGACGGAACAGTCCGTTGGCACTCTGGCAGTGCAATACCTCAAATAACATCTGAAGGCGGAATATTATGGCACGGCGTTATTACAGACATTAGCGATTATAAAAACGCTCAGCAATTAAAAGATGAGTTTGTCGCTACGGTCAGTCATGAACTGCGCACACCATTAAGCTCCATTAATGGAGCCATTAAACTCATCAATAGTGGCGTGTTAGACGCAGAATATGGACAGCAAAAAGAAATGCTAAGTATTGTTGAAACTAATACGGAAAGATTGCTTTACCTGGTTAACGAGTTACTTGATTTTGAAAAACTGGAAAAGGGTAGTTTAGGTCTACAAAAAACAAAGTTTCACTTAAAACCATTTATAAATGAATGTATTGCTGAGAATCAATCCTATGCCGAACAATTTTCAACTAATCTCCAGTTAAAAGCATGTAACGATCTTGAGATTAACGCGGATAAAATACGCCTTAAACAGGTTATAAGCAATTTAATTTCAAATGCATGCAAATTTTCTCCACCAGGGAAACCTGTTGAAATTACGGCAACCGTGGGTAATGGAATGCTGCATATTACAGTGACCGATCATGGGCCGGGAATACCGAAAATTTTTCATGAAAAAATATTTGAAAAATTCATACAGGTGGATTCTTCGAATACTCGAAAAATCGAAGGTGTTGGACTAGGTCTGTCGATAGTTAAACAAATTGTTGAAATGCATGGTGGAACTACCTGGTTTGATACCGCTGATAATGTGGGCACGACATTTAACGTTAGAATCCCACTGTAGATAGGGGCTAAGGATTAACCCTGAAAATCTAAGGACTGGTCAGTGTCGTTAGCTGAAATAGATGAATCACAGAAGTCTTGATGTTGCGGCGGGGTGTTAAAAGGAAGAGGCTTGCGGTTAGAGAAAATTACCGGTAGGGCATTGCAGTATTGTTAAAGGAAAGAAAAAGAACAACGCTCCATTTTCTTTAATTGGCTATTAAAAACTGGAGCAATCATTGGCGCAAAAAAAGGGGTGAGCTTTCGCTCACCCCTTTGACTGTGTTGAGTTATACCCATTCAGCCTTGTGCTTTATTCCGCCGGAAAACCGCACACAACTGCATGGGCAACGACGTAGATATTATCCGAGAGACCTCCAATTGTATATGAATCGGTTGTAGCACCATTCAAATCATCGTGTATAGTCGGATATTGTCCAGGTGCAACAGTAAATTCATTGTTGACATCCCTAGCTAAAATATCATTACCAACATATAAGTGATTTTCGTCCATATAGTACGGCGACCCTGCTGTCATTGTATAAGTAACATCGACAGTTGCACCATCATAATCAACAGTCAAAGTACCTACCAGGGTGCCTTTGGCGATATCGCTTTGACCAGCGCCGGCGTAAATATCCCAACTGTATGATCCTGCACTTACAGCACCGTTAGACCAACCCCAGCGGTTGAAGCTGCCACCATCTTCATCAACAATGTCAAGGAAGCTGTTTGTGATGTCAGTATCTATCGCATTAGTACCGCCGCTATAAGCGAATGCAGTTTCGCAATTTTCGCCGCTACCAATGGGGGGGGTGTCATCGCAAGTTAGCGTGATAGTAAAGAAAGTTCCCCACATTCCGCGTTCAACAAAGCGATCTCCATCAGCCCAGGCGGTCTCTGTCTGGATAACGCTGCCCGCCCCGTCAATCAGTTGAACGGTGGCGTGCGCTGCAACGAAATACTCTGTATCCGCCACAGGGCAGATGAAGCCTAATATATTAAGTGGAATTTCGATGCTGTAACTTGTTGGATCGACGAATTCCCCTTCATTTTTGTATGGGAAGTTACCAATCTTTGGGTTACCCTGGCGAGTCTGTGGCATATCAGCAATATCATTACCCACCCATAGTTGAGTTTCGTTGAGTTCCCAGCCGCCAATTGTATTATAGGTGACCACGAGATTCTCTCCGACCACTTCCGTAGTCACTGTACCGACTTCGGTCGTCTGTCCTGCGTACAGGATCTGGGTTTGTATACCTGAACCATCTTCGGTAGCCATGCTCGCCGCATGTGCTCCTATTGAGAATGCAAGCATACTGGCAAGCATTGCCCATAAAACAGCAGGTTTCGTCAAAAGTTGTGTTTTCATAATTTTCACCTCTTTGTTAAAAAATTAAGTACTTCAATTTACAACTTGCAACAGCCATGCCAAAGTGTGATCTGGTTCGCAATTTAAAAATTATATAGCTGTATATTCAGTAGGTTATCGCGATTAAAAAGATTTTGTGTGGTTTATGAGCAAGAATACTGAAACAATGACAACTGTCTCAAGCTGTCTCAAGCTGTCTCAATCTGTCTCAAGCTGTCTCAAGAGACAATATTTATTCAGTGGGGGGAATGTCGAGCTCTTTCAGACGGCGGTAGAATGTAGCGCGGCTGACGCCTAGCAGCTTAGCAGCCTGGGTACGGTTACCACCTGCTCGTTCCAGAGCGGCGAAAATACGGGAGCGTTTATCGCCTGAAAATGTCTCACTTTTGCTAATTGCCGATTTCAATAATTCTGGTGGAAGATCTTCAGTAACGAGGCTTCCGGCATTTCCAACAACAGGTGCTTCCAGAGCTGCCGGTTTCAGTAATTCCGGCGGCAAATCTTCCGCTACCAGTTTATCCGTTCGGCCGTGGATCACTGCATAATCAAGGGTCGCCTTGAGTTCACGCACGTTTCCAGGCCAGTCATAGCTTTGTAACAAGCGCATGGTATCGGTATTAATCTGTTTAATCGGCATGCCGGCCATACGACAGCTTCCGCTAAGAAATGCCTCAGCCAACATCGGTATATCGCCTTTGCGTGAACGCAAAGCTGGCACATAAATACGCGCAACACGTAAGCGATAAAGCAAATCCTCCCGGAATCGGCCTTCCTTAACTTCATTAGACAGATCCCTATGTGAGGCCGCAATAATGCGCACATCTACCTTGCGCACTCGGGATTCACCAACCCGTATAATTTCCTTTTCCTGCAACACTCTCAGTAATACTGCCTGCATCGTCAAGGGGATGTCACCGATCTCGTCCAGAAACAGGGTGCCACCAGACGCTGATTCAAAAAAGCCCGGCTGATCAGCTACTGCGCCGGTAAAAGCACCACGGCGGTGACCGAATAACTGGCTGGATAACAAAGATTCACTTAGTCCTGCACTGTTGACCGCGATAAAAGGCCCGTCCTTGCGTGGGCTGGTAGCATGAATACTGTTCGCGACCAGTTCTTTACCGACCCCGGTTTCGCCTTCAATCAACACAGTCCAATCACCTCTTGCCACCTGTTCAATCAGATTGTACATCTGCCGCATGGGTTCACTACTGCCGATCATTTGACCAAACCGGCTGAGTTCAAGCTGCTTTCTTAAACGCTGTAACTCTGATTGATCATAGAGATAAAGCAAATGGTAGCCTGGTCTATCCGGAACTTCTCTGACCTCGCATTCAGCCCAATAGCGCTTTCCTTCCAACTGCCAATGCAGATGCATACGTGGCAGCTCATCCCTATGCTGTTGCAAGTGCAGTTGTATGTCTTGCAAAGATTCATTATTAAACGGCAATGCGTGTTGCCAGAATTTCCCCACGGCATTATCGGGGGCCAGGCCACCCAGTGAACCACAGGATGCGCTCATGAAGATAATAATGCCTTCGGCATCGACCATTATTGTCCCGACCTGTAATTGATCCAGAATTGACAACAGTGACTGGTGCTGACTCTGCAAACGGTTCAGTACTTCCTGCTTTTCCAGCAAAAGCCGGGCATTTGCAAGCCTGACCGTGACACGGGCCATTAATTCCTCTATAACCAGTGGTTTATTGATAAAGTCATCGGCTCCCGCCTTAAACGCTTTAATACGATTTTCCAGGTTATTATGAGCGGTTATAAAAATGATCGGTAGTTTACGGCCTTTGGCATCATTCTTGATAGCTTTGCATAATTGATAACCGCTCAATTTCGGCATTTCCACATCAATCAGCAATAGCTCTAGGCCATTATTGCTTATTATCTCAAGTACGTTTTCAGGGTTGGTCGTCGTAGTTACCTGAAAGCCCTGATGAGTCAGCATTTTCGAGGTAATAGTCAGAAAATCCTGGTCATCATCGACAACTAGTAAATAGCCTTTTGATGATACAGTATTCGCTGATCTGAATTCGAAATGAGCCATATAAGCTATATCAATACTGGCTTTGAGTTTGTCCAGCTGTTCATGCAGTGATTCCCGTGGATAATTTTGCTTTTTTGGCGCCTCGACTAAGGCTTGTTCCAGTTCAAACGCGCGGTCACCTACCTGGAGGAATCCATAAGTTGCTGCCGTACCCCGTAAACGGTGCACTACAAGCGTTAATTTTTCGATGAGTTGCTTATCAGTGGGTTGTTGCTGCAACTCTAAAAACAGCAGCTGTATTTCTGCGAGTTTTTCTGGTAGAGTCGCCCGATAATTATCTTTAAGTTCCTGTAATTCCTGTTCGATCGGGTTATTAGGCATTAGCTGATATCAGTAAAAGCAGTTGGAAGACTTGGGCTGCATTAGATTTGAGCTTTGTTCCATAGCTCGCGAAGCTGGTCAGCCAGCGTCATCGGATTGAACGGTTTGGCAATAACGCCCAATGCACCACTGCTGCGATAACTCTCAACATCGTTCTCCTGCACCTTGGCGGTCATAAAAACCACCGAGATAGATCTGGTTCGTGCAGATTGCCGTAAAATACCCTGTATTTCCAAACCATCCATTTCCGGAAGCATCATATCCAGTAAAATCAGGTCTGGCATAAACTCAGTTACGACGGCTAAAGCTTCTGCACCAGAATTACATGCCTTGACGTCAAATCCACCGACTTTTTCCAATGCTATCTGAGCGATGCGCTGAATATCTGGATCATCTTCCACATAGAGAATTTTTTTTAAACTAGTTGTATTCATTTTATTTATCGGAATTAATCAAGGATTGTATGGTTTCCAGCAGTGTTTCAGGGCTACACTTCGACTTTAGCAAAATTTCCTGTGCTCGGGTAATGATCTTGTCTTCCATATCCTTTTCAGAAAAAATGACTACCGGTATAGGGGGGGTAGAATGACTCAGGCGCGGCAGTAACAGTAACTCTGACTGGCCAGACCGATCCAGATTAATAATGACCAGATCAAAATTCATTTTGGACATTTGCTCGTTTGCTTCAATGATCGAATGAACCACAATGACTTCGGCTAAATCTTGCAGAGCGACTTCTACTGATTTTTTTAGCTTCTTAAGGGTTTCAATGTAAAGCACACAAGGTAAACGAGAGCCGCTTTTAATTTGTAATGAAAGTTTGGCCGCGTCAATCAACCGCTCTTCATTGATTGGTTTCGATAGCCAATCAATCACATTGATTACGTCACCCTGGAATTCTACATTGGCTTCATCCGCCTTGGCCGAAACCACAATGACCGGTAAATCACGCGTCCTCATGTCTTGACGAATGTCTTGAAATATCCTCGAATAACTCTGATCCGGTAACATTAAATCTAGGGTCATTGCCGCATAATCCTGATTGGCTAACTGTTTACGTGCCTGGGTCCAGTTTAACGCGATATCAACCTGAAAATGATATTTTTCCAGCATGATTTTGAGTATTTTTGCCACATCGGGGTCATCCTCACAGACCAGGATACGATGCCGTTGATCCTCAGTAGGTATTTCGCTTTCTAGCGACGTACTGGTTGGTTGCTGTTGTGAAGAATAAACAGGTAATTCCACATAAAAACGACTTCCTTTTCCCCAATTAGAATCGAAACCGATTTTGCCTCCCATTTTTTCCGTCAGTTCCCTGGAGATACTTAAGCCAAGTCCGGTTCCTGGTGTTTTTTGACTATTGGCATCTTCAACCTGGGAAAATTTGTTGAATATTTTATCCTTAAATGATTCAGGAATACCAGGGCCTTCGTCGATAATAGAAACGCAGACTATATCATCGTTAGCCGTTGCTTCAATTTTGACTGGCCGGCCTTCAGGTGAAAACTTCGCTGCATTGGATAATAAATTGGTGAGTACCTGTATGTAACGATGCTGATCAACAGCCACACTGACTTGTGGTAAATTTTCGCTAATTTCGATGAAACTATTGTGTTGTTCGGCATAAGTCTGGTTGCTGACTACCGCCAGTTCAATCAAGGATGTTAGAGGGTAAATTTTTATATCAAACTTCAACGCACCGGCTTCCAGCTTTTCCATATCTAGAATATCGTTGACCAGCAGTATCAACCTGTTCGAATTAACAAGGGCAATTCCTAATAGTTCTTGTGCGAGAGGTTCTAATGTATCGAGTGTCTCACTCCGCAATAGCCCTAATGCACCGTGGATTGAGGTTAAAGGTGTACGTAATTCATGACTGACAGTTGCAATAAATTCCTTTTTCATTTGCTCAATGCGTTTACGCTCGCTGATATCACGAAGAACACCTGTAAATATGTGTTTTCCATACAGGTTTATTTCGCTGACAGCTAAATCGCATGGAAAAACGCTCTCATCTTTTCGTATCGCCTCGACTTCACGGCCGATGCCGATAATTTTATTTTCTCCAGTGCTAAGGTAATTCTGTAAATATTGGCCGTGCAGACTACGATGAGGTTCAGGCATTAAGAGCGTGATGTTTTGTCCCATAAGCTCTTCTTCACAATAACCAAACACCGTTTGAGCCGCAGGATTGACCCTGATGATCTCACCCTTTTCATCGATAGTGAAAAGTGCATCGATAGCGTTATCGAAAATTGCACTTAGTAGCGCCTCCTTTTCAACAACTTCGGCTTGTTGTTGTTTTAACTCACTAATATCGTTAAAAATAGCAATTGCATAATTTACATTACCTGTATGATCCTTAAGCGGTATTGCCTTAACGTGTAATGGTATATGCTTTTCACCCTGGCGTATTTCAATATCCGAACAACTTGCAGTCTCGCCTTGCAGGGCCTTTGTAATAGGCATTCGAGCACTGGGATAAAGTTGATCAGTCTTCTCCGCATAGGCATGACAATATTTTGACAAGTCTTTGAGACAAAAATCACCTGACAATTTATCTCCGACAATGTTTATTGCGGTTTGATTTAAATAATAAGGTTTTTCTTCCACATCGATGACAAATATTCCAACTGGTAAAGCATCTAAAATATCAGCATATACCTTTTCGCGCCCCCTTAATTTCTCCTCGCGTAAAATGTATGAGTTACGTTTACGAAAACTGGAAATAATATGAGCACAAGTTTTCAAAAAAGGGCTCAGGTAATCAATCAAATGTTCATCATAACCATCAGAACGATTAGCTATACCAACCATGCCTAGTATTTCACCATTATAATAAAAAGGCATTCCTACAAACGAGTTCAGCTCAGAATATCCCGCAGGGAGCTCATCCCACCTAAGTTCTTCAGCCCACGCATTAATCATTACCGGCGCCCCAGTAGTTAATACTTTGCCGTACAGTGAATTTAACTTGTAGAATTTCAATTCTTCAGAAGAACTCGTATTATCAAAATCCTGCATTACTTCATCTGAGACACTATTATTTATTGCAAGTATCTTTAGGTAAGGTTTTTCTTCAGTATATAAAACCTCCCCGAAAAAACCATATTCGCTGCTGGTCAACTCTAGCAGAGTATTTAATAGTAAGTTAAACATCTTGCCAGAAGCTCCATGCTCTACCCAGTACGATTGGAGTTCGACAATTGCATCAAGCAACTCTTTATCTTTATTCATTTATATGGGATGCTTCAACCTAAGTTAAAAAATATTGATTTTCTTATATAAGAGATAGTGTAATATTATTTTTTCATTTTCACAATTAATTGGTAAATAAAGTAATGACTCCTTTGGGTCGATGGACTAAACCGCTATCGCGGTAACGCATTAATTAAGCTCAGCCTTTACTCTAAAACCCAGAAACAATTATTAAAGGTATTAAAAAGTCTGTGTCTGTCTTCAATACCTTCGCCAAATTAATGGAGGAAAATAACTAAAGATGGCCAGAAATCAGTAAAATACTGGATCACAACACCACAGCACTTACCAAAATCTGACCATGTTTGAAATCATAGCAACACTTGAAGCCTTAAGTCCAAACTTATCTACCAAAAACATGAAACACCTAAGCTTAATCATTGAATCGGTGCTATCAATGACAGGGCGTGTCACGATGCTGGGTATTTCCAGATGGACCGAAAAAGGCGGTAGTTACCGTACTGTCCAGCGTTTTTTCGAGGAGAAACACCAATGGGCTGGGTTACGCTGGTTATTGATTAAGAGTCATATAAGTGAAAAGTGTTTGGGCACCTGG
>WTCN01000227.1 GCA_013138555.1 Methyloprofundus sp.
GCATTCACATATTTCTGGAAAATGTTCTTGATAATCTGTGATCGCTATTTTTTGTTGCCGCCCAAAACCCTTGGCTCCAAGTTGCTTCCCTGGTTTTCGTTGTTCTTCTGCTTCATTTTTCGGGGACTGTCTGGATATTTTATTTGGCTTGTCAGCAGGTGGGGACTCTTTTTTATCTGAAGTCGCTTCTTGCTCCTCTTCAGAATCATTACTGGAATCCTTTGGAGTGTCTTTTTCCCATGGTGCTTCACTGCTTGGAGGGCGAGAACTATTATGGGAATTCTGGTTTAATCGTTCACGAGCTTCTTTTAAATCTGTGAGCAATTTTATTGAAAGACACCGCAACTCCTCTTCTGATAAATTCAGAAGCTCTTCTTTGTTAAGTTGGCTTAGATCCTGATTACTTAATTGCATGGTCTACATAATACTTCTTGGTGTCAGAAAATTACAAGCTTTTTTAAATTAGTTGTCAAGTTTGTCGGTAGGGGTCTGAATATTTACTATGAATCTTGTCATTCACCTGAGCAGGAGCTATTCAAAGTACTTGCGAATATTGGGGGAAATCATAGCGTGGCATTTCGTACAGGTTAAATTTATTTTGCATGGCTACTTCTCCTCCTTACCATAGTATATACGACCCGATTGAGCGAAGCTGAGGAATACTTGAAAACCATTGGAGCGGAACACTGTTAAATTCTATCGAAACGACGCTGGAGTGGACAAAAACCATAACATGGAAAGGAGTTCACCCTGTCATTAAGTTACTGACAAACAATTAGGGGAAAAAGAACAGATAAAAAAGAATTTCAGGTTATTGCTGATAGACTAATACCAATCCCAGTATATTCATACTTTAACTAAAGTTTTTACGATTGTTAATTAACTTAGTATTAGGTGATAGTTTAAGAGTATTTACTTGTTGGGATTGGTATAATACGCTATACCAGTCCAGATCTAAAAAATACTATATGCCCATTAAACCTCAAGGCAATTACATAGGTGGGGGATTTATTGCGAGTTACCTAACAACTGCATAATCAGAGGTTATTATATGATGAATGACGGCACACCATTTTCTAGGGATGATAAGCATATCACCCTTCTAAGCCAAAATGTGATTTAAGGGTGTTGGTATTAAACTGATTTTAATTAATGAGGGTAATTTTGAAATTTAGGGGGAAAGAGCGAGAGGGTGTTATTATATCGCACATTGAGGAGGATACTTCTTGGGCAGCCTCCTAGGTGATTGTCAAAAAAATATGTAGTAAATTGCGCAGGATTTTTGTTTATCTCCAACGGGCGCATAGTTGCGCTATATAACTATTATTGCAACTCCGAAGAGAGACAAAAGACCAATAAGTTTATTTTTTAAACCTAAAAAATTCAAATAGTTACACTTCGTAATTAGTGAGTACCTGCTTTATAAGTCATTGATTTAATTATTTTCCCCACACTTAAAATCACACCCATCAATATAGGCACTCCTAGAATGCGCATAAAAAAATTTCTATTTGACATATACGATAAAAGAGAGCTCTTACTTGAACTAGCACAGAGAGATTTCCAAAAAAAATACATGGGTTCGTATCTAGGATTTTTTTGGGTATATCTACAACCGCTGCTATTTATATCCGTTTTGTATTTTGTATTTAGTTTTGGTTTTAAAGCAGGCGGCAGTACTAATGGGGTGCCATTTGTCGTTTTTCTTCTTACTGGAATGACTTCATGGTTTTATATTGCCGAAAATTTTTCTGCCATGACTAATGTAATTAGTAACCATTCATTTTTACTCAAAAAAGTTGACTTTCGTCTCAGCTTACTACCTATGGTAAAGTTAATGAGCTCTTTTATACCCCATGTTTTTTTTATATTGATTACGTTTATCATTGCATATATTAATAATATCTATCCCACCTTGTATGCCCTTCAACTCGTGTATTATTATTTCTCAATGGTCGTTCTCTTAATAGGTCTGGGTTGGTTAACATCATCAACACAGATATTTGTACCAGATGTATCCAAGATTGTTAGCTTGCTGGTTACCTTTGGCTTTTGGCTAACACCTATTTTCTGGAAGATTGATAAAGTTCCACAGGAATATCAATGGATCGTTATGCTTAACCCCGCCGCATACATTGTTCAAGGCTATAGAGATTCTATTATCTCACATACCTGGTTTTGGGAGAGACCCTATGAAGCACTCTATTTTTGGGGGGTTACACTCATCATTTTATTAGCAGGTATTACAATATTTAAACGTTTACGCCCTCACTTTGCAGAAGTCGTCTAATGAATACAGAAATCGCAATATCATTAAAAAAGGTATCAAAATACTATAAGCTTTATGATGACCCAAAATATAGACTAAAAGAGGCGCTCCACCCTTTTGGGAAAATATATCATCAAAACTTCTACGCCACCAAAAATATTAATCTTGAAATAAAAAAAGGTGAAATACTTGGTATCGTAGGAAAAAATGGCTCTGGCAAATCAACGTTACTAAAATTGATTACCAACGTATTGACCCCAGATAAAGGCTCTATCAAAGTAAGTGGAAAGATCTCTGCTCTTTTAGAGCTAGGCTCAGGTTTTAATCCTGCCTTTACGGGGCTACAAAACATTTCCTTTTATGGCATGATATTGGGCTTTTCGAAAAAGGAAATGGGTAAGAAGCTCAATGATATTATTGCTTTTGCAGATATTGGTGACTTTATCAATCAACCGCTTAAAACCTATTCTAGCGGCATGAAAGCTCGTTTAGCTTTTGCTGTTGCAGCTCACATTGACCCTGAGATCTTAATTCTTGATGAAGTCCTGGCAGTTGGCGATATACACTTTAGGAGAAAGTCTTATGCAAAAATACAGGAACTTTTTGAAAGTGGTAAAACCATTATTTATGTATCCCACAGCCTAGGGGAAGTAAATCGCTTATGTAATAGAGCCATCATGTTACATGCAGGTGAAATCTTAATGGATGGGGAGCCTAAAGTGGTTACCAAATATTATGAAAAATACCTTTTTGCAAAAGACGAAAGTAAACAAAATATTTTAGATGAGATTAAAGATCATATACCAGAGCCCGATGATACGAAGCAGACAAGTGGTCAACCTAAATCAAACATGTCATCAGACATCCCTCAAAATACGACAAAAAACACGTCCAATGCCTTTTTAATCCCTGGTTTTGAGTCTCAAAATCCAGTGGAATATGATGATACATTCTTGAAAATTGAAGATATACATATAGAAACCATGTGTGGTAACAAGGTTAATGCCTTAGTTACCAATGAGCGCTATGTTTATTGTTATACACTCACTTTTTTAGATAACTTTTACTCTGTAGATTTCGGCATGCAGATACATAATGAAAAAGGTGTATTAATAACGGGTAGTAAACAAGAGGAAAGTCATGATTTTAAAGCGGGAGATATAGTCGAAATAAAATGGGAGTTTGATTGCTTAATGCATGAAGGAATTTACTATACCAGCACTGGTGTCAATCACCTTGTAAACGGCAAACGTGAATACATCAATCGTATAGTAGATGCAATGATATTTAAAGTGCTTCCAGTCGAAAATTGTTGCAATGGACTTGTTTACTTAAAACAATCTGCGCCTGATCTAATTTACCTAAATAACAAAGCAAGTATATAGTGCGATACCGATGAATAACGAAGAAAATACTATATTAGTAGATTTACATGATCGAATCACAGAAGCTTACTATGGCAAGCTAGGTGATAAATTAATGCGTGAAACGCAAAAACGCATTCATTGGATTTGCAAGCAAGTCAACGGACAAAAGATACTTGATGTCGGGTGTAGTCAAGGTATATTGCCTATTCTTCTAGGTCGAGAAGGAAAAAAAGTTACTGGTTTAGATATTAGTCAAAAGGCAATAAACCATGCGAATGAAATATTGGTTAATGAGGAAGAAGATGTTAAAGAGAACGTAGATTTTTTACGAGCTAATTTTATGTTACAAGACTTTGGTGATGATAAGTTTGATACCATTATTATTGCTGAAGTATTGGAGCATTTAGTTAATCCGATTGATTTTATCGAAAAATCAAAGTCTTTACTGACTGAAAAAGGCAGCCTAATCATTACTATTCCTTTTGGAATAAATGATTATATTGACCACAAACATACCTACTATTTAACTGAAATGTATCAAATGCTACATGGAGATTTTACAGTAGCAGATATCTCAATTCTCGGAAAATGGATAGGGTTTATTGCATTATACAATAAAAGTAAAAACACAACTCCATTACAGAAAATTGATATTGATGAAGTTAAAAAAATTGAAGATGCTTTTTATACGATAGAACGAGAAATTATTGATACCAATCAAAGCACCATAAAACAGCTAAATGATGCTCGATCAAAATACCGTAGTACATCCGAACAAATCACTAAGCTAAAGAATCAGGCAATTAATGAAAAGCAGAAATATGAAGATAAACTCAACGAAGCAAGGCAGAAATATCACAAAGCGAGCCATCAGATAAACCTACTCAAAGAGCAGATAAATGAGACGGAAAAAAAACACACCGAGTTACAAGCCAGAGAAAATTATTTGAATGTTGATTTAACAAAAGCAAAAAATGAAATTAGCAGCCTTAAAAAATCCTTGGAAATAGCAAAACTTTTTAAAATCAAACTGGAAAAATGTAGAACGACTGCATCGTTCCAGCTTGGACATGTATTAATCCACGAAACAGGGTCAATTAGGGATCTGATAAGTCTGCCAGGAAAAATCTGGAAAATTAAATCAAAAAAACAGTTGCCGTTTAGACAACTTACACATAAAAAAGAACAAAAACTTACCCGTTCAAAACCTTCTGTAACTTTAAACAAAGGCTCCACTAAAAAATCCAAATCACAAAAAAACTTTACAACCAATAAGAAAACAAAAGAACTAAAAATAGCATGCATTATGGATCCATTCACTTATGGTTCCTACTCTTATGAAGCAACTTTCCTACAACTCACCCCTAGGAACTGGAAGGAAGAGATTATTGCATTCTCACCCGACTTGCTTTTTATAGAGTCTGCCTGGCGAGGAAAAAATGAGTTATGGTGGAATACCATAGGAAAAAAATGTAATGAACTGATTGAAATTATCAATTACTGTAATAATTCTAACATCCCAACAGTGTTCTGGAATAAAGAAGACCCAGTTCATTTTAGTACCTTTATCAACACAGCGGCATTATTCGATTTTGTTTTTACGACAGATATCGATATGATCGATAAATATAAAACAGCTTTACAGCATGACAATGTTTATTTATTACCTTTTGCTTGCCAACCAAAAGTAAATAACCCAATTGAAAAATACCCTAGAAAAGATGCTTTTTGTTTTGCTGGGGCTTATTATGTTCGTTATCCTCACCGCATAAAAGATCTTGATGAATTTATGCTTCGGCTTCCAGAAGCGAAACCCATTGAAATTTATGATAGAAACTATGGCAAAGATGATCCAAACTATATGTTTCCTGATCAATTTAAACCGTACATCGTAGGAACCCTGCCTTTTGATGAGATAGATAAGGCATATAAGAGCTATAACTATGCTATCAACCTCAATTCAGTCAAACAATCCCAAAGCATGTTTGCTCGGCGGGTGTACGAAGTACTAGCATCAAATACAGTCACTATTAGTAATTTTTCAAGGGCGGTAAGAGTATTGTTTGGTGATTTAGTCCTTACTTCCGACAGTGGTTCTGAACTAGTCAAACGTGTAAGTGAGAAAAGTCAAGATGAAATTTTTCTCAAAAAACACAAGCTGTATGCTTTGCGAAAAGTATTATCAGAACACACATACAAACACAGACTAGAATACCTTACTTCAAAAGTCTACGATAGAAAAGTAGAGGACTCTTCTAGCCAAATCACTATGATTTGCTTTGTCCAAGATATAGTCGCATACGAACAATGTTTAGAAGCTTTTAATAAACAAAACTATAAGTATAAAAAACTGTTGATTGTTACGGATCATTACAATGGTAAAAATAATTGTAATGATGTCAAAATAATAGCTTTTAATGATGCGAAAAACAAAACAATTAATGAACTTTACCCTTCTACAGATTATATTGGAATAATAAATGCGGATGATTTTTACGGTGCAAACTACCTGACAGACCTAGCAATTACAAGTTGCTATTTTGATGGTGACGTAATTGGTAAAGGGTCTTATTACCATTGTACTGATGGTGATAACATTGCCTTACAGAATAATAATACACAATATCATATAGTCAATTCGTTACCCCTACATACGTCCATCATAAAAAAAGAAAAACTATCTAGCCTTAAAATAATTGAAATTCAAAAAATTGCTACAAGTAATGAATTAGGCAATGTTAAATGTTTAAGTACCGATGAATTTAACTATTGTCAAAATGGTAATAAACTACCTTCAAAATTAATCGAACTTATAGAAGCGAATACAATAAAGTTTCCTGGTATATCAATGGCAGAGCTAACTAAATACTCTGAAAAAAAAGTAAACGCTCCTATCGAAAAAGAGACCGAATGTCTCTCAGGAACAACATTAGCAAAGTCTATCAATACACATAAGAATTCTGAGGTTTCTTTTGAGGTTAATGATGAGAGTATTAATATTAGCTCCATGCTGGCATCAGATAAGCACCAAAACATTTATAACCCTGATTTATATAATTTAAACACCCTTGGTTTTAGTAAACAACAGGCTATTTATCTGGATATGGGCACTGGTCTTGACGTTATGTTAATAGTGGTTTATCTGGATGAGCATAAGCAGAAGACCTCTCATCAAAGTTTCATGCCAAACAAAAATGAAACGCTATCCATTCCAGATAATACTACATGGATTCAATTTGGGTTTAGGATCAAAGGTGCGGGAAGGGTAAATTTAACTGCTTTAGAACTGAGTCATAGAGTATTAAATCCAGCCATTATGATCGGCCAGACTGAACACCTGATTTTAACAAACCACTACCCATCATATGATGATTTGTACCGTAATGCTTTTATTCATTCTAGAGCAAAAGCATATCAGGAACAAGGGGTTAACACTGAGATTTTCAAGTTGCGCGGTGACACTCAAGTTTCATATGATGAGTTTGAAAATATAGATGTAATCACTGGGCCCTCAAGTACCTTGCGTAACCTTTTGGACAATAATAATTACAAAAGCATATTGGTCCACTTTTTGGATGAACAAATGTGGGCGGTACTCCAAAACTATGTTGATAAAAAAAATATTTTTGTCTGGGTTCATGGGTCTGAAATTCAACCATGGCACCGTAGAAAATTTAACTATACTACTCAGGAAGAACTAGATAAGGCAAAAAGTCTTAGTGCAAAACGAATGAAACTATGGCAACAAATATTGGAAAAACCTCATCCAAATTTGAAACTCATTTTTGTTTCACAATATTTTGCGGAAGAAGTTCAGGAAGATCTTAAATTAACGATACCTGATGAGAACAAAGTAATTATTCATAATTATATAAATACTGATCTCTTTGAATATGCTCCAAAAGATATAGAACAGCGTAAAAAAATATTATCCATACGTCCTTATGCAAGTCGAAATTATGCAAATGATTTAAGTGTTGAAGCCATATTGGAGTTATCAAACAAAGCGTATTTTAATGAGTTGAAATTTCACATGATAGGTGATGGTACACTCTTTGACGAGACGCTTGAACCATTAAAAAGATTTTCTAATGTGCTTATAGAGAAGCGCTTTCTTACCCACTCAGAAATAGCAGTGTTACATAAAAAATATGGAATCTTTATGGTTCCTACACGTGCGGATACACACGGTGTTTCAAGAGATGAGGCAATGTCATCTGGATTGATTCCCTTAACAAATGCGGTAACAGCCATTCCAGAGTTTGTTGATGAAGAATGTGGTATTTTAGCAGATGGCAATGACGCGCATGGCTTGGCAGAAGGGATTGCAAAAATCTATGAACATCCAGAACTGTTTCAAAAAATGTCTGAATACGCAGCAAAGAGAGTACGAAAACAATGCGGGTTCGAACAAACAATAGGTAAAGAACTGGAATTATTCAGTTCAACTCATACGCAGAAAAACACCTAGACAATTTGGAAAAATTGTTTTAAATAAAGTCTACTGGGCTGAAGAGGCTGTCTCTGGTGATAATTTTGAACCAACTTATCCAAAAGATAAAATACATAAAATGAACAAATTTCTGGATATGCTTTATAGTATTGCAGAACAGCGGATTCCTCCTAAAAATGTTAGGAACTTTTCCAGAAATGTAATGATTGGTGTAGATTCCCATCAATGGGGATTATCACCTTTTCATTATGTATCGAATAATTATGAAAAGGCACTTGTGTTTCTAGAGAGTTTGTATGTGAGCGAAAAAAAGTGAAACTACATTCAAATATCAAATATCGTAGTGATATAGACGGACTTCGTGCTATCGCAGTTCTGAGCGTGATTTTCTTCCATATAGATGCAAGTTGGATTCCTGGTGGATTTCTTGGTGTCGATATCTTCTTTGTAATATCCGGCTATCTGATCACACTTATTTTGATCAAAGAGGTTGCTGAAACGCATAAAATTGATATTGTTAATTTTTATAAACGTCGTATCAAGCGCATCATTCCAGCACTTCTATTTGTCCTGACTCTTACATTAGTAACAGGCATATTATGGTTTGCACCAGATGACCTCTTAGCACTATCAAAATCAATGATTTGGTCAGTTTTCTCTGCTGCTAATATCTATTTCTTTTCATCCATAGATACAGGGTATTTTGCCCAAAGTAGTAATGACCTTCCTCTTTTACATCTCTGGTCACTCGGTGTGGAAGAACAGTTTTATATTCTTTGGCCATTTGCTATATTACTTCTACTAAAATTTATCAATTCACTTAAAAAACGCATTTTTTTATCCAGTGTATTGTTTGTTATTTCTTTGATCTTGGCACAAACTATTATTGTCAAAAATCATTCTTTTGCCTACTACATGCTTCCCACACGTGCCTGGGAACTTTTAGCAGGGAGCATTGCTGCACAGCTCGTATATTCAGGTTTTCGAACAAGAATTTTTGTCTGTGAGCTAATGGCATTTATCGGTTTGCTTTCAATCGTTCTAAGCTTTATATTCGTAACTGAAACTGCCCCTGTTCCTGGAATAGCCGCTATTCCAGTAATTGTGGGTGCAGTTCTTTTAGTGTTATCTGGCACTACTTATCTTACCCTTATTGGGCGTATCCTATCATTAAAAGTCCTTGTAGCTATTGGACTTATATCTTATTCAGCATATCTATGGCATTGGCCTGCCTTAGCTTTTATACACTATGCCCTCATCGAAATTGATTGGCTTGTTGCCGTTGCTATTGTTCTTTTTACATTTACTATGGCAACAATAAGTTATTTCTTAGTAGAAACTCCCTTACGTAAAAAACTTGTTAGTACCAAAAATGTATTTCTTTGGTATTTTATTATGCCTACAATTGTTATTGTTGCTTCAACAATAACTATACAAAGCATAAAGCATAAAAGCGAGTTCATATTTCCATGGACAAGAATTAGTGAAGCCAATTCAAATATCTTGTCCACAAGTAGTTATAAATATAGTTGCGACTCCCATAAGAGTGAAATTTTTACTGAAGATCGTTGTGTTTATCCTAGTAATATTAAAAAACCTAATGCTTTCTTAATTGGGGATTCTAATGCAGCTCATTATCTTGGTATGCTTAGAGTATTTACAGAGTATTATAGTTTTAGTATTCGCAATGCTACTAAATCAGCCTGCCCATTAATTTTTGATGGTGAATTTGATTGGATTTCAACGAGTCGGCGAAAAGGTTGTTCACTTTATAGACATGCAATTTTTAAGGAGGCAATTAAATATGATACTGTCATTGTTGGTGTAAGCTGGAATTATTATTATTCTAAAACGGAGTTCAAAAAGAGGTTTGAAAAAACAATTGATCAGTTATCTAAAAATGTTAATCATATTATCCTCTTAGGGAAGGTTCCTGTATTTCCGGGGTACAATAAGGAATGTGAGGTCAGAGCTATTCGTTTGGGAAGTTTACATTGCTCTACTCGCTTTAACAATTCTCTTCAAGAGCATATGTCTAACCATTGGCTGCGTACAATAGCGAAAAAATATTCAAATATTGAATATTTTGATATTCGTAGTCAATTATGTCTGGAAGGAAAAGAGTGCTCTCCATATCTCAATGATAAACCAGTATATTACAATGGCGGTCACCTTAGCATGATGGGCTCTGAACAGATAGGAAAAAAAATGATACAAACTAAGGATGCAATGCTACATGTTTTTGATCATTTACATGATCAAAAACAGATTTATCACACCCATGTTCTTATAAAGAATGAAAATGATATTGTTAAATTTATTGTAAAACCAACATCTGATGATGTAAACATTGCATTCTATCTATATAAAAATGACAACCGTATTGACACACAATGGTACAGTAAAAAATTTTCATACATCCTGGATAAAAATAAATATGGAAAGGGGATATTCAAAGTACGATATTTTATCGTTGACGCACTAAACTCAAACCCTGGAAAAGCTACAAAAATTGAAGCAAACTTTTCACAAGCTATTTATATAGATGATAATAAAATATAGGAGCCCACTATTAACCCATCAATAGTCAATATATTCAGAAAGCGGGTACAGTCAGATAACGGAACTTATGAAAAAGAACTCCTACAGCTCAAATATGAACTTCTAAAAAAGAACTATGAGGATAGGCTGAATACAGCATCTTATAGATTAGGGCACCTCTTGATTTATGAAACTCGCTCATTGCTTGATGTATTATTATTGCCTAAGAGATTGCTTGATATCAGAAAAGATAGACTCAACGCTAGTACAAGACCTTTTAGAAAAACAACCAAGATAAGCCTTACACCATCTCTAGGAGGGTCGTATAAGTATACTAAAAACCCTCAGTTCTTTGATGATTTTCAACAGCTGAAGATCGCATGTGTAATGGATGACTTTAGCTACAGCGTTTATGCACCCGAGGGCAATTTTTACCAATTAAGCCCCTCATCCTGGAGGAATGAAATATACCAACATAATCCTGATATGCTATTTATTGAATCTGCATGGAGAGGAAAAGATAGTTTATGGGCAGGCAAAATCAGACACTTGAGCTCAGAGTTAGCTGATCTAATTAAATATTGTCGGCAACGAAATATTCCTACGCTATTCTGGAATAAAGAAGATCCTTTGCACATGGATGACTTTATTGAAACAGCGCAGTTTTTTGATTATATTTTCACCACAGATATTAACTGCATCGAAGCTTATAAAAAAAGGCTCAGCCATGACGATATTTATTTGCTGCCCTTTTCATGTCAACCTAAAATACATAACCCTATTGAAAAATATACACGCCAAAATGCCATGGTTTTTGCGGGTAGCTATTATCGCCATTATCCCGAACGCATGAAAGCATTAGACACTTTTATGCTTCACCTAATACCTTTGATTAAAATAGATATTTTTGACCGCAACTACGGAGATGATAATATCCCATTTAAATTTCCTGATATCTATTTACCATTTATTCGTGGCAAACTTGCTTATAGTGAAATTGACAGGGCTTATAAAGGGTATAAATATGCTATTAATTTAAACACAATAAAGGACTCCAGCACGATGTTCGCTCGGCGTATTTTTGAACTCCTTGCATCAAACACAATAATAGTAAGTAATTTTTCGCAAGGAGTTCAAGCAATTTTTGGTGACCTAGTGATCTCAACGGACGACAGCACTAGGCTTGCAGGGCAACTAAAAAGTTGCATGAATAATGAATTAAAAACAAAAAAAAAGAAACTTCTGGCATTACGAAAAGTTATGACAGAACATACAGCAGAAGAGCGGTTGCGTTATATAGTTGCAAAAGTTTTCGGGTGCAATTTCGATTCAACTCTTCCTCAAATTAGTGTGGTGGGTACAGTTGCAACAAATGAACAATTACTGAAATTACTGGATAATTTTGAGCGACAAACATATAAAAAGAAATCTTTACTTATTGTTGCAAGCCCAACAATTGCTATTCATGATATAGGTTCAAACAAGATATCGGTTCTTTATGCAGATAAAGATAAAAGTACAAAATTTGTCGATCTTTGCAACGAAACCAGCTATATATCAGGGATGATTGGTGATGATTACTATGGTGACAATTACCTTTTAGACCTCGCGTTGGCAACACGCTACTGCGATGCTCATATTATCGGCAAAGCGGCTTACTATTGCCTTGATGAAGACAAGGGTGAACTTATGCTGAAAAATCCTGAGTTTAGCTATCATAAAGTTTCTTCTGTTGCGGCTCGTTCTTGTATACTGATGCAAAGAAAATTAGCTTCTCACTCTATTGTTGAGTGGTCTACGGCGTTAATAGATACTATTTATAATGAAGAGAATATACTTTCTATTGATGAATTTAACTATTGTAGAAAGACAGCTATCGGAAATTTCACACAAGCAGATAGAAATATAGTTTGTGACTTAAGCGATATCGATATTGGATGCAGTATTGATGATATTATTTTTGCAGCTGAAAAACTAAGTTAACTAAAAAAAGATCAACTCATACCTTGCGCAGCACTAGCGCGCATGAAGAAAAGTTAATGCGCCGTTACAAGCAGGAGCACCCAAAAGTAAAACGAGGTTTTCGCTTTCTCAAGGATCCTCAGTTTCTTGCATCAACACTTTACTTGAAGAGACCTGAGCGTATTATCGCATTGTTTATGACAATAAGCTTACTGACATAAGTAGTGAGTCAAAAATTATAAAACATTTTTAGAAATGAAGTTTATCAGTTTTCTTCAAAAATAATCAAAAATGGACATTTTTTGGCTTTAAAACAGCACCATAAGTACAAAATCGCATTTATTCATTTTGTTAAGAAACTCTTGAATGACTACGTACTCCACTCTAGAATATCGGAGTCGAACAGTGTTCAGTGAACAAGACGAAACCTTTCCAAATCAACTAGGGCAGCCTATAAAGAACCCGACTCCTCGATGTTTTTTTCAATATTTTAACGGAATACATGAGTTAAATATCAACCTGAAACAAATCATCATTTTAACTTTAAAAGCACAGCAGTTACTCCTCCTGAATTTATTGGGAGAAAATGGTCTTGACACTAGGATCCACTTTACGGTTTCTGGAAATTGGCAATAGGTGTGATGAATGACGATCTAGGTATGGGTAGTTAATTTAATACGAATAACCTGACAGTTAAACAATATGGGAGGCAAGTCTTTAGCCTGCATTTATAAAATTCCTGACTAATGCCCCATCCCAAAGTTTCTCAAATTATTTCCTGCACATTCCTTAATACTTTAGTAAATAATAAGAATGAAAGATCTAACAGTTATCATCCCTATTCGGTCACTTCAGAATCGAAATATAACAGAACGCTTACCCTATTGTGTCAGTGATCCTTTTCTGGATCGTAGTCAAATAGATTTTCTTATTGTGGATGATGGTTCTCCTTTACCTGAGTGTCAACGTCACAAAGCTGTTTGCGAGCAGTTTAATTTAAAATATCACTATATTGAGAGCTATAGCAAAAGTGCTAATATGGCGCGTGCGCGTAATGCTGGTGTTGAATTAGCACAAACAAAATACATTATGTTTATGGATGTCGACCTCTTCCCTCCCTCAGGGTACTATAATGATATATTGCATGAGATCAAGATTCAAAAACTCGATGAAAACCCAGATGATCTAATAATGACAGCTGTGATTTACTTATCCCAGAAACAGGGTATCGAACGTTTTTTTAGTACCCCCCCCAATAGTCGAAAAAGTCTATTCTTAGCTTACTGTACTGAACAAGAAAATCCATTTATTGAAAAAGTTTCAACAGGCACCTCTGTTGCTTTAATGCATAGGTTGCGCTATTTGGAGCTTGGTGGGTATGATGAAAGCTTTGAACAATGGGGTTATGAAGATTTAGATTTCAATTTACGGATGATGTATCATTCCGATAAATTTCCTCTACCTAAAGACTTTACAAAAGATATTATGAGTTTTTCTGACATTGATACCTATCGAGGCTGGAAAAGCATGTATAAACTATATGGCGATATTACTTTTCAAAAAGGCATTGTTTTATTTCATATATGGCATGATGTCGATCAGAAAAGCCCTTATTCTATGGGTTATGCGAAAAATCGTCAGCGTTTTGTAAATAACATTGCGAACTTGGCTAATGAGGCTCGGCCAGCAAAATGCAGGATTACTAAAAAAGACCCTCTTTTCGAGCAATATGCTAATAATGATAGACCTCTTACGTTGACTGAGTATTATCAAAATTCTCCCCTAATTATTTGGCTTCTATCGGTAAAAAGCACTCCACTGTTTAGATCATTCTTGCTTATAGTAAAAAGAGCTCTAATGAGACAGAAGAATTAAATGTTCAAATGACCATGTCCATTTAGCTGAGTGAATGGATTGCCCCCTCGGAAAAGGATTATGACAAATAGGACTGTGAACGCAAAGCGTTGACGCGTTTGGCAGATCGCCTCAAACAGAACTTTCCGCGTTTCCCTATTCTCATACTCGCTGATGACCTTTATCCCTATAAAGGTTTCTTTGCTATCTGCAAAAACAACGACTGGCGTTACATTATTACCTTTAAAGAAGGCAATCTACCTAACTCTTAACCCCAACCCCTTTAGCCAATAAAATCAGACAAAAAACAATCATGACGACAATAAAGCCCAGTGTTATCGCCAAGGCATAATAGACATCAATATCGGATATGCCTATCAAACCATAACGAAAAGCGTTAATCATATAAAGGATGGGATTGCCTAATGCGATTTTCTGCCAAATCTCAGGCAACATTGAAACAGAATAAAATACCCCCCCTAAATAACTTAACGGCGTTAAAACAAAATTGGGAATAATGGAAATATCATCAAAGCTATCGGCAAAAATAGCATTAATAAAACCCGCCAAAGAAAACAGAATAGCGGTTAACACAAAGATACTCACCGTTACCCACCAATTAGTCACCGTTATCTCAGTAAAACCCATAGAAATAGCTGTCACCACGCAGCCGACTAACATACCCCGCGTTACCCCGCCGCCAATATACCCTGCTAATATAACCCAGTTAGGTACAGGCGCAACCAGCAACTCTTCGATATGACGCTGGAATTTAGTTGAGTAAAAAGAAGACACCACATTGGCATAGGAATGACTGATCACTGACATCAGTATCACGCCCGGCACAATATAATCCATATAACTGACACCATTGACAACACCAATCCGCTCACCAATAAGCTTGCCAAAGATCAGAAAATAAAGAGAGGTCGTTATTGCGGGTGGCAATAAGGTTTGCGGCCAAATGCGTGTAAAGCGGCGAATTTCTTTAAATAACAAGGTACGTAAAGCAATCGAGTTATTCATGAAATAATCGTTTCGCCTTTCGCTAATTTAGGTAAACGCCCTTC
>WTCN01000154.1 GCA_013138555.1 Methyloprofundus sp.
TTCGTGATGCTCTAGGGTTGACCTCTAAAACATAAATCGTTTCGCCTTGAATCGCAAACTGGGTATTCATCAAGCCGCGCACACCCAAAGCTTCTGCCATTTGCTTCACTTGTACACGCAATTGATCTTGCAAATGTTCCGCTAAATCATAAGGAGGAATTGAGCAAGCCGAATCCCCAGAGTGCACACCTGCTTGTTCAACGTGTTGCATTAGGCCGCCAATTAATAATGTCTCACCGTCATAAATCGCATCCACATCCATTTCGATGGCATCATCAAGAAAACGATCTAATAGTACAGGTGAGTCATTAGAAACACTGACCGCCTCTTTCATATAACGCTGCAAACCTTCCTCGTTATAAACGATTTCCATAGCACGACCACCCAAGACATAAGATGGGCGTACCACTAATGGGTAGCCTAGATCTTTTGCAGCATTAATTGCCTGTTCGGTTGAGCGTGCCGTGGCATTAGGCGGCTGTTTTAAATCCAGCTTCTCCAGTAACTTCTGGAAACGCTCTCTATCCTCAGCCAAGTCAATTGCATCAGGAGACGTACCAATAATTGGTGCACCTGCAGCTTCCAAGGCACGCGCTAATTTCAATGGCGTTTGACCACCATATTGAACAATCACACCTTTAGGCTGCTCTAACTGGATAATTTCCAACACATCTTCCAGCGTTAAAGATTCAAAATACAAGCGATCCGAGGTATCAAAATCAGTAGAGACTGTTTCCGGGTTACAGTTCACCATAATGGTTTCATAGCCCTCTTCGCGCAATGCTAAAGCCGCATGCACACAACAGTAATCAAATTCAATCCCTTGACCAATACGATTTGGACCGCCGCCTAAAATAATAATTTTCTCTTTATCAGAAACCCGCGCCTCACACTCACGCTCATAAGTTGAATATAAATACGCCGTATCCGAAGAAAATTCAGCGGCACAGGAATCAATACGCTTATACACGGGGCGAATATTGTTCTGATGCCTGACTTTACGAATATCTGATTCTTTAGTGTCCAATAGCTTTGCTAAACGTGCATCAGAAAAACCTTTTTGCTTTAACCTAAATAACTCACCTTCTTTCAAGGTTGCTAGCGTTTTACTCGCTAAAGATTTTTCAGTTAACACTAAGTCTTCAACTTGCGCTAAAAACCACGGATCAATTTTACTTGCTTCGTGCACATCCTCAAATGACATGCCACTACGAAACGCATCAGCAACATACCATAGACGTTCAGGCCCTGGATGACGCATTTCCCGCTGCATGACATCTGCTGCATCAGGAGCGGAAAAATCAATAATTTCATCCAGACCATCAACACCAATCTCAAGACCACGTAATGCTTTTTGCAAAGACTCCTGAAAAGTCCGTCCAATCGCCATGACCTCACCCACTGACTTCATTTGGGTGGTCAATCGATCATCTGCTTGTGGAAATTTCTCAAAAGTAAAACGTGGTACTTTAGTGACCACATAATCAATCGTTGGCTCAAATGAAGCCGGGGTTGCTCCACCGGTAATTTCATTTTTCAGCTCATCCAAAGTATAACCCACTGCCAGTTTAGCGGCGACTTTAGCAATCGGAAAACCTGTTGCTTTTGAAGCCAATGCTGAAGAGCGAGAAACCCGTGGGTTCATTTCAATCACCACCATGCGGCCATCAGCAGGGTTAATTGCTACCTGTACATTAGAGCCACCGGTATCAACACCGATTTCACGCAAGACAGCCAAAGATACATTACGTAGAATCTGGTATTCTTTGTCGGTTAAAGTCTGTGCAGGCGCAACAGTAATCGAATCACCGGTATGCACGCCCATCGGGTCGAAGTTTTCTATGGAACAAATGATAATACAGTTATCATTGCTATCTCGCACCACTTCCATTTCATATTCTTTCCAGCCTAATACTGACTCTTCGATCAGCAATTCATTGGTTGGCGATAAATATAAACCACGCTCACAAATTTCAATAAACTCTTCTTTATTGTAGGCAATACCACCGCCACTTCCACCCATGGTAAATGAAGGACGAATCACCGTTGGGTAGTCTACATCTGCCTGGGCTGCAAACGCCTCTTCCATAGTATGTGCTGTTTTAGAGCGCGCAACTTCAAACCCCAGCCTTCCCATTGCCTGGTTAAACAACTCTCTATCTTCCGCCATATTGATGGCTTCTTTCGTTGCACCGATCATTTCCACGCCATATTTTTCCAATACGCCGTGTTTATCTAAATCTAAAGCACAATTTAATGCAGTTTGCCCACCCATCGTCGGCAATACTGCATCAGGCTTTTCTTTTTCTATGATTTTTTCAACTGTCTGCCAGTCGATAGGTTCAATATAGATAGCATCCGCCATATCAGGGTCAGTCATAATCGTCGCAGGATTAGAATTGACCAGGATAATACGATAACCTTCTTCGCGCAGTGCTTTACATGCTTGAGTGCCTGAATAATCAAACTCGCAGGCCTGACCAATCACAATGGGACCTGCACCTAATAATAAAATGGATTTTATGTCGGTTCTTTTTGGCATATTCGTTTATAACTCTATTATTAGTTAGCTAGTTTCATCATTTCTATAAAGTCATCAAATAATGACTCAACATCGTGCGGCCCAGGGCTCGCTTCAGGGTGTCCCTGAAAGCTCATCGCCGGAATATCGGTACGTGCAATACCCTGCAAACTACCATCAAATAAAGAATGATACGTCGCTGTTAAATTATCCGGTAAAGTTTTTTCATCTACCGCGAAGCCATGATTTTGACTACTAATCATGACGCGTCCCGTCGATTTTTCCTGTACCGGATGATTAGCCCCATGATGACCAAACTTCATCTTCTCGGTTTTCGCACCACAAGCCAAAGCCAATAACTGATGCCCCAGGCAAATCCCGAATACAGGTATTTTTTGCTCTAAAATAGTTTGAATCGCTGCTATAGCATAAGTACATGGCTCTGGATCACCCGGACCATTCGACAAAAACACACCATCTGGATTCATTGCCAAAACATCCACCGCCGGTGTCGTTGCTGGCACAACAGTCACACGACAGCCACGGTTGGCTAACAAGCGCAAGATATTGCGCTTGACACCAAAGTCATAAGCGACAACATGCCTGTTTAAGTTTTCTGCCGGCGTATGGCCTTGCTGTAAATCCCAGGTATTTTCTGTCCACTCATAAGACTCTGAGGTAGTCACCTCTTTCGCCAGGTCTAGGCCTTTCAATCCAGAAAACCCTTCAATAGCTGATTTTGCCATCGCTTCATCAACCGCTTCACCCGCAATAATGCAGCCTCGCTGTGCGCCTTTATCACGTAGCAGGCGTGTTAATTGGCGAGTATCTATCTCTGCAATGGCAACCACATTATTTTCCAGCAAATAATCTGCCAGGTTTTTTTCTGAGCGAAAATTACTGGCAAGTACCGGCAAGTCACGAATAACCAGACCACTGGCAAAAACAGCCGACGCTTCGTTATCTTCGTCATTAGTTCCCACATTGCCGATATGTGGATAGGTTAACGTTACAATCTGTTTTGCATAGGAAGGATCACTGAGAATTTCCTGGTAACCGGTTAAGGATGTATTAAACACCACTTCTCCCGCAGAACAGCCATCCGCGCCTATCGACACGCCATAAAAAACTGTTCCATCTTCTAGCATTAGTAATGCCGGTTTGTTCATTATATCTACCTTAAATGTGCAAAACGGGATGAGCCTTGCGACTCATCCCGTTAAGAAATATAGTTGTGATTATCACTACCCGAAAAATCGAATCAATGGCTTAATTCTACTGAATTTTCAGGGCACGGTCATTAAGATTTTAAAATTATTCATTTTCAATAACACCTCACCATTAAGCAAACCAGTCACTTATCATTTAACATCATTACACTTAGAGGCATTTTCAATAAACTTTAATAATTTACTTTGCTCTTCAATTAATAATTCAATGAAATTCATCCCTATCTGGCATTTATCCTGTGCAATTCTCCGAGAATAGACAATTCGACAGCTAGCAGAAATACACTCTTTTTGTCCATGCTGATCATACAGATGCAAGTTAACATCAACAGGCACTTCATCATCAACAAAATCACCTTCCGGTGTCAACTGAATACGCTCTTCCATACTACACTGAATTGCAAACCCTCCGATAGAAACATTCAAGGTCGGTAAACAGATAGGATTATCTTTAAAATTGTTAATTTCAACATCCAAACGCTCTATCACTCTTGGACTTCTTTCTATCTTTAAACTCATAAGCTCATCCAGCCAAAAGCGACTAATATTTAATCGTTTTAATATAACTCGGCACTATTATCCATAGTTCCTGTGTCATTATACGACATAGCAACGCCAACATTTAACTGCCTTGCTTCCAGCACCTCACATATGACTAGCTGATGATCACCTGCCGAGACCTCATGACTCACTTTACAATCAAAATAAGCCAAACTTTCTTGTAGCACTGGCGCTCCAGTCAAAGCCGCAGCCCAGGTTCCAAGCGACATTTTATCTTTAATACCTGACTGGCCAAAATGCGCTGCCATTGACATCTGCTGCTGGCTCAATACATTAACACTACACACCTTGCCCTTTTTAAGTAACTGATAGGAATAATGCTCAGGGTTAATGCTTATCGCCAGCAGTACTGGTGAAAAAGAAACCTGCATCACCCATGCCGCAGTAAAGGCATTTGTTTGCCCATCCTCTGCAACAGCAACGACATAAACACCGTGCGTCAACTGCTTTAGTACATTTGCAATATCTTCCATTATTCCCCTCCCAGAATGACACGCATAGATAAATCTACCGCCTGTACATTTTTGGTTAAAGCACCGATAGAAATATAGTCCACTCCTGTTTCAGCAATCTCTCGAATATTGCTTAACACAATATTACCCGAGGCTTCCAGCTCACAACGCCCCGCTACTTTTTTAACCGCCACCTGTAATTCAGGGACAGAAAAGTTATCCAGCATAATCCTATCCGGGTGCGCTGCTATTGCCTCATCCAGCTCATTCATTGACTCAACTTCAATTTCCAGTAGCTTATCACTCACTTTCCTTGCCTGAGAAATTGCCTGAGCAATAGAGCCTGCCGCCACAATATGATTTTCCTTGATTAAAATCCCATCATATAAGCCAACTCGATGATTATGACAACCACCGCACACAACCGCATATTTTTGCGCATCACGTAGCCCTGGGATGGTTTTACGGGTATCCAGAACTTTGCAGCCTGTTCCTGCGACTGCATTGGCATATAAGCGAGCCTGTGTCGCAGTCGCTGAAAGTGTTTGCAGCAAATTTAGCGCAGTACGCTCCCCTGTCAATAAAGGGCGTGCTAAACCACTTAAGGTACACAACACTGTCTCTGCAGCTACCCACTGCCCCTCTTCAACTTGCCAGTCGATCCGTACATCCGCATTTAAGGCTGAAAAAACGGCATTAAACCAATCCTGCCCACAGCAAAGCATCGCCTCACGAGTCATCACTTTAGCTTCTGCACGCCTGGTTTCTGGAATGATCAAAGCAGTAATATCACCACTGCCAATATCTTCGTCAAGAAAAGTCTGAACATTAATAGGGTCTGGGTAGGTCATGTGTAATGAAAAATAAAAGAGTGGGTAATCAAGACAAACTTAAGGCAGGACAAATATAGTAGGTTGGGCTGCCGCCTTTTTGGCAACCCAACAATTCAATCAGCAAGCTATTATATAATAGCTAGACATAATACAAACTATAGATTCTCAGAAAAATAACTTCACGGATACCATCCCTCAAAGGGATGTTATCCGTTGTACAAATGGAATTTATTTAACTGAGAAACTATACATCATTTTAATGCTTCTAACTGGCTGGCAACGGAACTCATTAACTGCGCATCATAATGACGTTTTAAAGTTGAGTCAGTAGGCCGAACTGGCATTGTCGCTTCAGTACTAGCCACTAATTGCTGAATAAAATGACGTTTTAAGGCCGAATCTTCAGGTATTCCTTGTTTCGAAGTCTTCTTTACAACATCCAGGCTTTCGCTTACTTCAGCAACAGAAACTGCAAGCTCTTCAACAACAGGCTCCTGCACTTCAACAGTCTCAGTCTCTACTGGCAAAGGCTCATCACTAGCAGGCTCAGCCTCAACTTCAACGGCATTTTCTGCCTCATCTAAAGCAGCTATATTCTGTAGATAATGCCGTCTTAAAGCAGAATCTTCAGGAATTACATCAACAGGTTCCTGTGTTTCAACAGCTTCCGCCTCCACTGGCAAAGACTCATGACTGACAGGTTCAGGTTCAACCTCAACAACATTTTTCGCATCCTCTAAGGCAGCTATATTTTGTAAATAATGCCGTCTTAAAGCAGAATCCTCAGGAATTACATCAACAGGCTCCTGTGTTTCAATAGCCTCCACTGGCAAAGGTTCATGACTGACAGATTCAGCTTCTATTTCTGCTTCAGCCTCCACCTCAACAACATTTCCCGCATCTTCTAAGGCAGCTATATTCTGTAAATAATGCCGTCTTAAAGTAGAATCCTCAGGAACCTCATCAATATTCCCACCTATCTCAGCAGTCTCAACTATCACTGAGTCATGACTGCTAGGAGCAGAGTCTACCTTTAACTTAACCTTTGCTTCTCGCTCCGGTTCCGGTGTCGACTTTGTTGATATTTTCTGAGCAACAGTCTTAGTCTCCTCAGTAGGCGAGTTATGCCTCTTTTTTCTAAAGTGTATGAAGAGCCATACAGCAAGCGCAACAACAATAACTATTACAACTTCAATCATAATTTCCCTCTCTTTAATTCGTTTTTATTATTTCAATGTAAAAGATCAGGCGCAATGACACAAACCCTTTCAATAAATACCCATCACATGCTCAATATTATTCCATATAATACAGCAGATAGTAATAGATTTTTTTAAAGATGAACATCTTATCAAGCCGACTACTCACAATGAAAATAAACAATCACTGGCTAACACCGGCACATAAAATAAACTCCCCAAACTGCGACAATCGTGATGACGAAAAAGATATTTCATTAATCGTGATCCATTGCATCAGTTTACCGGCGGGTCAGTTTAACACCCCCTTTATTGAACAGCTATTCACTAATCAGCTTAAGGCTCAGTCACACCCGGATTTCACTGAAATTTGTCAACTAGAAGTTTCAAGTCATATCGTTATCCAGCGTGATGGCCTAATCACCCAATACGTCCCTTTCAATAAACGCGCCTGGCATGCTGGGGTCTCAGAATATCAAGGAAGGGGAAAATGCAATAATTTTTCCATCGGTATAGAGCTAGAAGGGATGGATTGCATTCCCTATACCGACCAACAATACTCACAGTTGAGTGAATTAATTCATTGCTTAATGCAGGCATATCCCAAACTAAGCATAGAGAACATTACTGGCCATAGTGACATTGCACCACAGCGAAAAACAGATCCAGGAAAATATTTTGACTGGGACAAGCTATACCGGGACTTGAGGGTAACGGACTAATTAAATTCATAGTAATGATTTCTTTGGCATAAACAATCGTTACCCTACTTCAAAAAAGGTCTGATCCCTCGGTGTTTCGATTACCCAATACCTTGACAGCAACTAATGCAATATTGGACCAAAATAGTATCTTGGATATCTCATAATATCGTTTTCTTGGTTCGCATAGATAATGCTATTCAAGTCAGGCGTTATAGAGTGGTCGAACAAATTGATGGTATTCTCAACGAAAAGTGCGACGTATGATAAAACCAACAAATCACTTCAATTAGCCCGATAAAAACAAACCTCCAATACAGATGTTTTGCAAAATAGTTTTCCCTGTTTATCTAGGTTTTTTTTGGACTGTCAAGCGCATTACATATTATTAAATGTGGTTGGTAATTAGTCTTACTTCGATCTAAATTATTAATAAATCGAAGCTCCTATTCTTGACAAAAATACTCAGTTGAAAATTATTTTAATAAGTGTATATATTAGAAAACAACGAAAAGCTAAATCTACTGGAAAGTAGAGACAGAAAGTCATGGATCCCGAATGGAAAGCCAGACTACCGAAAGTGACTAAGTAAGGGGCAAATTAAGGTAGTTTGGCTTATTTTTGATTTTTTTAAAATAACCAAGCCTGCGCCCATTATTTTATGAAAAAGCATGCCTAATTAGGATAAATAAAATGAAAAATTTAATACAAAAATCAAGGAAAACAATAATGAAGCCATCCAATTTAAGCTTCGGTTTATTTGTTATGTCGCTTGCTTTCACGGCATCTTCTGTTACAGCTCAAGTTCTGAGCGATACTGAACAACTAGGAAAGTCCATTTTTTTTGATAAAAGTTTGTCCATTGAGCAAAACCAATCATGTGCTTCTTGTCACGGTTCTGAAGTAGGCTGGACTGGACCAATTCAAGAAATTAATGAACAAGGCTCGGTTTATGAAGGCTCAATTTCAAGTCAATTTGGCGACCGCAAGCCACCCAGTTCTGCTTATGCGACACAAAGTCCGATCTTTCACGTCGACAGAAAGGGATTGTTTGTGGGCGGAAACTTCTGGGATGGGCGAGCCACTGGAGAGAAACTTGGTAATCCTGCTGCGGATCAGGCTCAAGGGCCTTTTCTAAACCCGGTTGAACAGGCATTGCCGGATAGTGCCTGCGTTGTCTACCGAGTCTGCGATGGGGGATACGGTGGGCCGTTCAAAGAGGTATGGGGAGATGATACGTGTGAAATTACATGGCCGTCTGATGTGGAAACTACATGTAGTACAAAGGGAAGCACGGTCAATTTGAGTCATGCTGATCGAGCTAAATCTGATAGTGCCTATGACCAAGTCGCGTTATCAATCGCATCTTATGAAAGTTCAGCTGAGGTAAATGCATTCTCTTCCAAATACGATCTCTCTTATACAGGGAAAGTTAAACTGACCCAGCAAGAACGACAAGGACAAGCTCTTTTCCGTGGTAAGGGTAAATGTCATCTATGCCACATAAGTAATGGTAAGGGAGCGCTATTTACCGACTACACTTTCGACAACCTGGGCACGCCAAAAAATCCAGAAAATCCTGTGTATGATATCAACCCAGATTTCGTAGATCCAGGCTTGGGCGGCTTTTTGAAGCAAGCAGGTTATGATGAAGAGGTTTACGAGGCTGAATGGGGTAAACAAAAGGTTCCAACTCTGCGAAATGTAGATAAACGCCCCTACTCCGAGTTTGTTAAAGCATACGGCCACAATGGCTACTTCAAATCGCTGAAAAGCATTGTACATTTTTATAATACGCGAGACGTAAAGCCAAGTTGTGAGAGTTTTAATATCGTTGATGCCACAGAGGTAGTTGCACTAGAATATGATTGCTGGCCTAACCCTGAGGTTACCATGAATGTTAATACAAACGAACTAGGCAATCTGGGATTGACGTCAGCAGAGGAAGATGCCATTGTCACTTTTATGAAAACATTGAGCGATGGATACGTCTCAACTCCATAACGTGTAAAAGGGGATAAAAGACAAAGTAGACGCACTATATACGGGGCAATGCATTACTGAAATGCTGTTCCATTTCCAGTCGTGTAGGGTGGGCAGGATTTTCTGCCCACCAATTTAACAAATGCCCATACAACTAAAAGTATTCATAGGCGAGCCCATACGTAGATAATAGGAAGAGGATGCCACCCTTTTTAATATATTATATTTCAAATACCTACGATTAAAATTTACTTTTTTTTGCAAAAAATGGTAGCGTCCCCTTTATCGTTTTCCTTGATAGGTTTTACTATCTTTTTTTTCGCCTTTAACTCTAAGGTCAGTCTCTAGCTGACACATTTTTTCTTGTAACCCAATAATTCTAATAGCTTCAGGATCTTTAAAATACTGGTTTGCTGTTCTGATTTATCCTTTAGCACAGAAAACAGCTGGGATAAAATGTTGTCGGTTACTGCTCCTTTTTCTAGGTTACCTGAAAATAAAGCATTTAATGCTAAGGTAGTATGGATTTTTTAATTAATTCTGACTGATTCTTAACGACTCCAAAGGAGTCATTGCTTTATTTACCGATTAATTGTGAAAATGAACAATTAATATTACACTACCACTTAGATAAGAAAATCAATGCTTTTTAATTTAGCTTTAACCATCCCATATAAATGAATAAAGATAAAGAGTTACTTGATGCAATTATTGAGCTCCAATCGTACTGGGTAGAGCATGGAGTTTCTGGCAAGATGTTTAACTTAGTGTTGAAAACCCTACTAGAGTTGACCAGCAGCGAATATGGTTTTATCGGGGAGGTTTTATATACTGAAGAAAAGCCTTACCTAAAGATACATGCAATAAATTATAGTGCCTCAGATGGAGTAGTGCAGGATTCTGATCATACGAATTCTTCTGAAGTACTGGAGTTCTACAAGTTAAACTCACTGTACGGCAAAGTGTTGACTACTGGGGAGCCGGTCATGGTTAATGCGTGGGCTGAAGAACTTAGGTGGGATGAGCTCCCTACGGGATACCCTGAGTTGAACTCATTTGTAGGAATGCCTTTTTTTTATAATGATGTACTGCTAGGCATGGTTGGTATGGCTAATCGTTCTGATGGCTATGATGAGCATTTGATAGATTACCTAAGTCCTTTTTTGAAAACTTGTGCTCATATTATTTCCAGTTTTCGTAAACGTAACTCACACATTTTACGCGAGAAGAAATTAAAGGAACGCGAAAAGGTATATACTGATATTTTAGACGCTTTACCAGCTGGAATATTTGTCATTGATGCGGAAGAAAATCCATATTATTTAAATCAAACCGCAATAAATATTGTCGGAGATAAATTGTCAGAAGGTTTTTGTCTCAATCACTTGTCAAAATATTGTCATGCCTATGTGGAGAAGACTGATCAACTTTATCCCTGTGAGCGAATGCCTATTATAAAGGCCTTGCAAGGCGAGGCTGCAAGTTGTTCGGATATTGAAATACACCGGGGTGAAAAGCGTATACCATTACATGTTAAAGCAATACCGCTTAAGGATCATGCAGGTAATGTAGATTATGCAATTGCTATTTTTAACGATATTAGTGTGTTAAAACAACAACAAGCCGAAGTTATTGAAAAGGAGGCGCTACTTAGCGCAATTTTCGATAGCGCTATCGATGCCCTTTTCACTATCGATGAAAAGGGTGAGATCGTCAGGGTCAATCCTGCGGCTCAAACGATGTTTGGTTATTGTGAAGAAGAACTTATGGGACAAAACATCACGCTGTTAATGCCTGAACCGCATCGTAGCCTGCACGACCAATATTTACAGAATTACCTTAGCACTGGAGAAAAAAAAATTATCGGTATCGGTCGTGAAGTCGAGGCGATACGAAAAGATGAGAGCATTTTTCCATGCGATTTAGCTGTCAGCGAAGTAAATCTATATGGAAAACACCTATTTACAGGTGTTCTTCGTGATATCAGCGAGCGTAAACGCATTGAGCAAATGAAAAATGAATTTATTGCTACTGTCAGTCATGAATTACGTACACCTCTAACCTCAATCCACGGTGCATTAGGACTATTGCGGAGTGAGACACTCGATACATTAGAACCTCTTGCACAAGAACTATTAGAAATCGCCCATGCTAATTCGAACAGGTTGATACTGCTGGTCAACGATATTCTAGATATGGAAAAGCTGGAGGCCGGTGCGTTGAAGTTTGATATAAAAATTCACCCTCTAACATCCTTGATTGAACTGGCGGTAGTCAGCAACCAGATTTATGCCGAACAACACAATAGTTTTATCGAAATTAGTGAAAATTTACCACAAGTCAGTGTGGCGGTTGATCAGCATCGTTACATACAGGTACTCACCAATTTATTATCCAACGCAGCGAAGTTTTCACCTAAAGACCGGCCAGTTAAAATTGAAGCAACGGCTAACGATGATATAGTCTGCGTTTCTATTATCGACGAAGGCCCTGGTATTCCTGAATCATTTAAGGACAAAATATTCAACAAATTTTCCCAGGTTGAAAGTGCCAATAGTCAAAAAACACCAGGAACCGGACTTGGCTTAAGTATCTCTAGGGAACTGATGGAAAAAATGGGAGGTAAAATCGGTTTCGATTCTAATTTGGGAAAAGGAAGTCGTTTTTATGTGGAATTACCTGTTTATTCTTCACAACAGCAAGCAACCAGTACGTCGCTAGAAAGCGAAATGCCTACTGAGGATCAACGGCCTCGTATCCTGGTATGCGAAGATGAACCCGATGTGGCTAAAATACTCAAAATTATGCTGGAAAAAAGTCATTTTCAAGTTGATATCGCGTTAAACTGGGGACAAGCCCGTAAACTGTTAGCTAATCAGGATTATGCAGCAATGACCCTGGATTTAATGCTCCCTGACCAGAGCTATTCGGGGATATTTCAAGACATCCGGCAAGACAAGAGGACGCGCGATTTACCGGTTATTGTGGTTTCGGCTAAGGCGGATGATGCCAATTTAGAATTCCAGGGCAATGTAATCAACGTTATCGATTGGCTGCCGAAACCGATCAATGAAGAGCGGTTGATTGACGCCGCCAAACTATCATTACAAGTTAAAACCGGCGCTCGTTTACCTAGTGTGCTTTACATTGAAACCCTTACGAAGCTAAAAAAGTCAGTGGAAGTTGCTTTACAAGGTCTGGCCGAAGTCGTTGTGGTTCATTCGATCATTGAAGCAAACGAACAAATGTCCACAAAGAATTTTGATCTGGTTATTATTAATCTGGATCTGTCTGGCCAGTCAGAATTATTGTTACTGCCGCGCCTGAGCCATTCTAATCCTCCCATACCGATAGTCATATTTTCTGACAAGGATATGGAAGAAAAGATTATTACCCGAGCACAGAAAATTTTGCTAAAGTCGAAGTGTAGCGCTGAAACACTGGTGGAAACCATACAGTCCTTGATTCATTCCGATAAATAATATGAATAAAAATAGTCTAAAAAAAATACTCTATGTGGAAGATGATCCGGATATTCAGCGCATCGCCCAGATAGCATTGGAAAAAGTCGGTGGATTTGAGATTAAGGCATGTAATTCTGGTGCACAAGCTTTAGCCGTCGTATCTGAGTTTATGCCAGACCTGATTTTACTGGACATCATGCTTCCAGAAATGGGTGGTTTGGAAATTCAGGATAATTTACAGCAATCTTCACAAACCCGATCTATCCCGGTAGTATTTATGACCGCCAGAGTGCAGGATAACGATGTAGAGGATTATCTCCGCTGTGGTGCCTTGGGTGTTATTTCCAAACCCTTCAATCCGATGACGCTGGCCGACCAGCTTCGCGAGTTATGGAACAAGGCTCAAACTTGATACAGTACAAGTCTTCTAACTGTTATTTACGGATCTTGGCTAATGAGCAATAATCCGATCGAACAGGAATTACAGGAACTTAAAGAAGCTTATCGTGAGGCTTTGCCGGAAAAATTCAGCAAAATACGGCAACTGTATTTAGAGCTACAGCAACAGCCGGCCAGTAAGCAAGTAAGCGAAAAATTAACGCAATTAGTACACCGTCTGCATGGTACGGCAGCAACTTATGGATTCCTCCAGGTCGGTGACTGTGCGTTTGAATTGGAACAAGTGTTAGATAAGGTGCTAAAAAAACAAGACTTTCCCCGGGAATCTTTACATAAACAAATAAACAAGCTCAAAAAAAGTATTGATCTGGCTTATATGCTCCATTCCGAATCCAGATCAACGATAACAGCATCATCAAAAGGCCATTTACTGGTGGTCGATGATGATCAGGACTTTTTGCTTATTAGCTCGAAAATTCTGACTCAACAGGGCTTTCGGGTAACCACGACGAACGATCCTGAAAAAGTGCTTGAATTAATTGCCAACTGTCATCCCGAGTTATTGCTGATTGATGTGGAAATGCCGAACTTAAGTGGCCATGAATTATGCAAACGGGTCAGAAGCGATGAAAAGGGGCGAGAACTGCCCATTATTTTTCTAACCGCCTATAATGATCTGGAAAATCGTGTTGCAGCGTTTCGAGCAGGTGCCGATGACTTTATCAATAAACCACTGGTTATCGAGGAGCTAATGGCCCGTGTCACGGTCAGGCTAGCACACGCCCGGCTAAGGCAGGAAAAAAAGGAAGTAATGAATCGTTTGCAGAACCAGCATCAGGCGCTGTTGTCGATTCTGGATCAATTACAGATCGGGACAATAATGATTGATGCCGAAGGTACTATTATCTTCATGAGCAGTTCCTGTGGTTCACTAGGCGGCCTGGATCCCGATAATGCCGTGGGACAACCCTGGCAACACGTTTTGCCGTTTAATAAAGAATCTTTACAAGGTATACAACAGTACTTGCAACAACATAGCACTAAGCAGTCGCGTATGCATCTGCATTGGCAGTTGGGCGAAAATCACTACTGGGCTGAATGCGAGGTCAGAGAGGTTCCGGATAGACCAGGGGAGCACTTGCTTTATATATATGATCAATCAGAGTTACAGCGCTTAAGAAAGCAGCTTGAATACAGCCGCTTTGGTCAGATGATCGGTAGCAGTGAACCCATGCGTCAGATGTACAGTCAGATTGAACGGGTGGCAAGAGGCGAGTGGACCGTGTTGATTGAAGGCGAAACAGGAGTCGGCAAAGAGCTGGTTGCGAACAGTATTCATGCAGCCAGCCCGCGTAAGGAGGGGCCTTTTATTGCGGTCAACAGTGCCGGATTAAGCGAGTCCTTGTTATCCAGTCAGTTATTCGGCCATCGCCGGGGTGCTTTTACCGGCGCGGTAGCTGATCAGCCGGGATTTTTCGAATCAGCGTCTGGCGGCACCCTGTTTCTGGACGAAATAGGTGATCTTCCCTTGACTATGCAAGCAGCGATGCTGAGAGTGCTGCAGGAAAAGGAAATCATACGGGTTGGTGAATCGCATGTGCGCAAGGTAGACGTGCGTATTATTGCAGCCTCACATAGGGACTTGTCTATTGAAGTCAAGGAAGGCCGGTTCCGGGAGGACTTACTCTACCGCTTACGTGTCGCACGTATTAATGTGCCAGCTTTACGTGAACGTAAAGAAGATATACCGGTTCTAGCAGAGGACTTTCTCACTGAAACTTGTCGTATGGCTGGTATGCCGATTAAACAGATTAATACCGATACCATGCACCTGTTGCAAAACTATGCCTGGCCAGGCAATGTCCGTGAACTCAAAGCGAGCCTGGATTATGCTGTGATCCACAGCCAGACGGATCAACTGCTAGTCAATGATTTGCCGCCGGAATTACTAATGCCGGCAGCTCAGGAAGCACCTGCTATTGGAAATACCGGAAGCTTCGTTACTGGAGATCTTCTGCCAGAATTATTGAAATCGGCAATTAACAAAAGCGAGACATTCACAGGCGATGAACCCTCACGTATTTTCGCCGCCCTAGAACGAGCAGGTGGTAACCGTACCCAGGCTGCAAAGCTACTAGGCATCAGCCGCGCTACATTCTACCGTCGTTTGAAAGAATGCGACATTTCCCCTACTGAATAAATATTGTCTCAAACTGTCTCGTGAGACAGTTATTATTGTTTCAGTATTCTTGCTCATAAACCACGAAAAATCTTTTTCATCGTGATAACTTACTGAATATACAGGTATATAATTCCTAAACTGTTAACTACGTCACACTTTGGCATGGCTGTTGCTTATTGTTAATTTAAGATTCAATTTTTTTAACAAAGAGGGTAAATTATGAAAATACAGCTTTTAAAGAAACCTGCTGTTTTATGGGTAATGCTGGCCAGTATGCTTGCATTCTCAATGGGAACGCATGCGGTGAGTGTGGCTACCGAAGATGTTTCAGGTATACAGACCCAGATCCTGTATGCGGGTCAGGATATTGAAGTCGGTACAGTGACTACGGAAATAGTCGGAGAGAATCTCGTGGTCACCTATAATACAACTGGCGGCTGGGAACTCAACGAAACTCAACTATGGGTGGGTAATGACCTTGCTGAAATGCCACAGACTCGCCAGG
>WTCN01000310.1 GCA_013138555.1 Methyloprofundus sp.
CTAGCTCTTTTATGTACATAAGTATGACAGGCATTGAGTAGATCAGTATAAACTTCCTGATAATCCTTATTACAAAGCTCTGCATATTTTTGCGCAATGATTGCAATCATTTCATCCGTTAGTGACAAGCGGGTAAAATTTTCGATGCATGTCTGGTAACTTAAAGAGCCAAAGTTCATGCGGTTTAAATCAACTAGATAAAATTTATAGCCCTGATCTTTTTGCTTAACAATTAAAGTGTTACCGGGAGAATGATCTATAAAATGAATCCCACTCATCTGCAAGTGATAAGTAAACTCGGTAAATTGTTGCAAAATATTCGTTCTATCCGGGTAATGCTGGTCATGAATGAGTGTTCTAAAGCTTAACTGGCAGTCTAAATGCTCACTGATATAATAGCTGTCCAATAAAAACAAAGCTGATTTTTGTTCGGCAAAAGCAATTGGAGTGGGCGTGTTAAATCCCTTTTCAAGTAAGATGTGTGCATATTCAAAAGAACGCTGTGCCTTGGATTTTCTAAAATAGCGATATGCCACTTTATTGATTAAATGCGGAATTTTAAAAATTTTAATATTCCATTTTTCATCCGCGACTTTAAGCGATTTAACGATATTACGCCCTTGGTATTCTATATCACCTTCGCTATGTATGATGTCTAAAACAGATTGAATATCAGCATTGTTATAGCGTGTAGCGGCAACTATTTTCATGTTTATTATGCCTTATGTGACAAGATTGACTGCATAGCTAATTTTACACTAGCCACAGGCACATCCGTAAAACCAGTGATACCCTCCAGTGATTTTAGTTTGATTCTATTAACATCAGGGTTATTAAATTCAGCCTGTAAAATAATGGCCTTATCATTAAGCGGTGGTGTAAATTCAGGTGTAGAACTACGATAAATAGCGATTTGTGGAATTCCGACAGCCGCCGCAATATGCATCAATCCTGAATCATTACTAATCGCCAGACTGGCACAGGAAAGTAGATCCACAGCATCTAAAAGACTGGTTTTACCACATAAATTAATTAACTGGCTGTCACTTTTTTGTTCGATTTCCAGCGCTGTCTCATAGTCTTTAGGCGAGCCTAAAATCACCACCTGACGACCCGATTGAACTAAATCTTTAGCAATCTGTGCATAATTTTCAGTTGGCCAGCGCTTTGCCGGGCCAAATTCAGCCCCTGGCATCAGTGCAACAATAGACTGATCCTGCTGGATATTCAGTTTTTGTAACCAGGCACTTACATTTTTCTTATCAACCGTTAATGCGGGCTGAGGAATATTTGCTAACTCAGGGGTTGGAGCACCCGCTTCTAAACCCAAATAAACATAGCGTTGCACCATATAAGGGAGTTTTTGCGGGTCTAGTTTGCGTCTATCATTTAATAAACCATAACGCATTTCCCCGAGAAACCCGGTGCGCCTGGGAGCACCACTCCAGTAACCGTTTAAGGCAGACTTCCAGGTCACAGGCAGAGTAATTGCCCAGTCGTAGTGTTTGTCTTGCAGTTTTTGAGCAATATCTCGGCGCACTTGCCAGCTAAATTTACCTCGCTGCACTTCAATCTTATAATGATGATTGACTTCCGGCATCCGTTGCAATAAATCGTAGGGCCACGGCGGCGCGATAACATCAAGCGTTAAATCAGCATATTGCTGGTGTAGCACTTTAAACAGAGTTTGTGCCATCACCATATCACCCACCCATGAGGGAGAAAAAACAAGAATATTCATTAGTTAAGTACCCGTATTGTCAAACTGTATCACTTTATCCATAACCTGCTGTACCGAAATTAACTGCATCGCCTCTAAACTGGGGATTTTCTTTTGCCATTTAAGTGCTGTAGACGGTTTGTGCATAAATGTCTGAGCAACCTGATCATAAATATCAATACAACGATGCAGCTGATGATAGGGTCCTATATAGTCAGCCCGGGTCACAGCATAAAGCCCAATCACAGGCGTAGCAACAGCATTAGCCAGGTGCAGAGGCCCGGTATCGGGAGAAATAAGTAGTGTCGCCTGTTTTAATAGCGCGGCTAATTGAGTCAAGGTGGTTTTTCCTACCAAATTAAGACAAGGTGAGCTCAGTTGTTGCTGGATATTAGCGGCAAATTCAACTTCTTTACTACCCGGCCCGCCTGTTAAAACAATGTGTTTATCAGGATAGCGTTTCTTCAAGCTGTCAATCAGCTCAATATAGTGTTCAGCAGGCCATGTTTTTTCTTGTGTAGAGGCCATTGGGTTAATGGCAATCCAATCGCTATGTGCCTGTAATTTATCAGCTGCCCAGTTTTTATCAGTATCGCTAACGGGCAGATTTAGATCCTCTGCCGTTATTTTTATCTGCTGATTAAGACCGGCAAACTTTTTTGCTAATTCAAAAAAAATCTCAACCTGATGCAGGTTTCTGGGTAAATCATAAGCGCTATTAGTCAATAAATGATGCCCTTCACGCGAATAAGGTGTGCCAAAACCGGTTTTATGATCAGCGTTTAATAAAGCCATGACCATATTACTAACAAAGCTGGTTTGAAAGCTAATTAACTGCCCGGTATTTTTATTGCGCCACTGTTGCTTAAATTGCCAATAGGCAGCAAGGGATTTAGGCTTGTTAATAGGCACAACATTGACTTCACTCACTTCCGCCAAAATACTGGCAATGGGCTTATCTATCAGCCAGTCAATCCGGGTCTCTGGAAACTGTTTTTTGAGCAAGCGCACGGCGGGTAATAGCATTAATACATCGCCAATCGCAGAAAGTCTGATGAGTGTGATTTTATTGGGAGTTGTTGTATTATCGCTCATGCATTAGTATGTTACAGTAACAGGATTACACACTATAGCACTCCCATTTCTGAGTTCAAAATCAAATTAGTGTTAAGCCATATGGGATGTGATGAGGCACGAAGCGCATCAATCGCTTGAATACAAGTAGGATGGGCAAAGCGATAGCGTGCCCATCAGGCGATATGAGAAGATATGATTTTTTGTACAAAAAAGATGGGCACGAAAAAGACCTTTGCCCATCCTACAGGGATCGAAGTCGTTTCTAGGCGACCGATCATGATTAAAGGCCTCTTTTACTAATATAACCATGGAACACGACTACTTACTCAAACTCCGTCAACATCCAACTTGGCGTTTATTATGCGCCGATAACTCAGCACTGATCATCAGCTTTTTTTACCGCGTTTTTATACAGCCTAACTGCCGTTCATTAAAACAAAGTGAACTGACTGAAAAGCTTGAGGATACCTTATTTCATCTACGCCAGATTCATCGCAAAAAATACCCGAAAACCGCCAAAGCCTATCTAACGGATTGGGCAAATGGGGAAAATGCATTTCTGCGCAAATATTATGCCGAAAACAGTGATGAACCTGAATTTGACTTAACGCCCGCCAGTGAAAAGTCGATTGAATGGCTACGCAGTTTAGAGCAAAAGCAATTTATCGGCACAGAGTCACGCTTATTAACGGTCTTTGAATTACTCGCCAGTATTTTACAAACCACGCAAACCGACCCACAGCAACGTATTGCTGAACTGGAAGCACAAAGGGCAGAAATTGATGCTGAAATTTCCCGCCTGCAGCAAGGTGAAGTGATTAGCTACGATCCCCGTCAGGTAAAAGAACGCTTTTATCAACTGGAAGAAACTGCACGTAGTTTATTAATGGATTTTAGGCAGGTTGAAGAGAATTTCCGTCAACTCGATCGACGCACGCGTGAAAAAATCGCCACCAGCAGTAAAAACAAGGGGGATTTACTGGATGATATTTTTGGCGAGCAAGATGATATCGGTGACTCCGATCAGGGAAAAAGTTTTCAGGCATTCTGGGGCTTGTTAATGTCACCCGCCAAGCAGGAAGAATTTAATGGCTTAATTCAAAAAGTGCTCGCTCTGGAAGAAGTGCAAAGCTGTGAGCCGGATGAATTATTGCCGAAAATGAAATATCACCTACTGGAAGCGGGTGAAAAAGTTCAGCGCACCAGTTCCAGCCTGGTAGAACAATTACGCCGTTATTTAGATGATCAGGTCTGGTTGGAAAATAAGCGTATTATGTCGATTATTCATGAACTCGAAAAATCAGCGATTGCAATCAAGCAAACACCTCCCAAGAACAAAGACTTTATCTATCTGGATGATACCAAAGTCCCGATAGAGCTACCCGTTTCGCGTAACTTATTTCGCCCGCCCAGCCGTCCGGTTATTTCCGAAGAATTATTAACCACAGGCGCGGCAGAATTTAGCAGTGACTTATTGTATACCCAGCATTATGTAGATACAGAAATATTACAGGCACGCATTAACAAAGCTTTGCAAAATCAGCGCCAGATCACCTTATTAGAAATCTGCCAGCAACATCCTTTAGAAAAAGGTTTAAGCGAGTTGATTGCCTATATGAATCTTGCCTGTCAGGATAATGCCAATGCATTGATTGATAGTGAAAAGGAAGTTGAAATCTCCTGGGTGAGCAGCAAAGGCATTGATAAGTCGGCTAAGATGCCGAGTGTTATTTTTACCAGGCATTGAGTCACTGCCATTAATTTAAGGAATAAAGCTATATTAAACAAAATGTTATATTGTAGGTTAGGTTAGCTTATCTAGCGAAGCCTAGATAACGTAACCCAACATATACGCTAAGGAATCAGACTAAATAAAACCCGAAACGTTGTGTAGCCCGTATGGAGCTTGTGGAATACGGGAAAGTGAGTGCGCTGCTCTTCCTGTATTACGCAAGCTCCATACAAGCTACATTAGAACAGAGACTTTCGGATATTATTAAATCCGCACTCCTAAACGAAGCCTGTTGGGTTACGTTTTTATTGCTTCGCAAGAAAAATATCTCTTATTGTAATATAATGCTATTATTGTCTAAATATGTATTTTAGGCATATCGCATTTAGAGTGAATACAATGATCAGAAAATTTGGTATAAGAAATTTTTACTGCTTTAAAGAAGGAGTTGAAATCAACTTTGAATTTGATGGGCATGTACCTGACTCCATAAAAAAGGGTAAAAATGTTACTTCAATTCTCGGTATCAAAGGGGCAAATGGCTCAGGTAAAACCAATATTATCAAGGCATTGAACTTTCTTAAAATTTTTTGTTTTGATTCAGCTGATTCTGGGTTAGATAGTAAAATACCTTTTGAGTCTTTTGCAAAAAATACCGACTCGACAGAATTTTATGTCGATTTTGAAGTTCTTGGTCGTAAATATTATTACGAGCTTGAGATAACAAAAGAAACAGTGCTAAGAGAAGAACTATATCGCAAGCAATCAAGAAAAACGCTTATTTTAAAAAGAGAACTTAATCGAGTTACTTCTTCTATTCAAGAACTTGCTGAGATAGAAACAATCAGGCTAAGAAGCAATGCCTCTATCATTAGTTTGTTTAAGAAATATGAATTTAAAACGGCAATGCCTGATTTACAAATAGTAAATTTATTCTTTCAGGGGGTTATTACTAATGTTAATAATATAGGCTATGCTGACCCTAATTTTAATTCCTACCTTTTATCAAAGGACTACTATGAATCTAGTTCCTTATTTGATTTTGTTAAAGATATTATTATTTCAGCCGATAAAGGCATTAAAAATATTGAAATTAGAGAAAATATGAACGAAAAGGGGGAAAAAATCTATTACCCTATTTTTTCACATGAAGCCAATGGAGAGATTTTTTTTTTAACACTAAGTGAAGAATCTAGCGGTACTCAAAAGCTATTTGAAAAACTGTTTAGGTATAGGGGGGCATTAGAGCTAGGGATGCTATTAGCAATAGATGAATTCGATATACACCTACATGCAATGCTATTACCCAGGATTCTAGATTTATTTTTAAATGATGAATCTAACCCTAAAGGTGCTCAATTTATATTTACTGCTCACAATACT
>WTCN01000174.1 GCA_013138555.1 Methyloprofundus sp.
TAGAGCAGAAGCATCTACCATCTATAGTCTTCAACAAAAAATTAAACAAAAATATGCTGAAAACTTTCTAAACGATCAAATCCAGGGCCTTAAAGAGGAAATTAATACTCTGAAACCTCTTCCATGGGCTAAAGACTCATTACAACTTAGCAACAACTCTTTTTTACCTGTTCCTTACTCTTTTGCCAGTCAGCATATAGATACCGTTAGTCAGCTTTTGTTTCTGGAAACTATTAAAAAAGGTTCCTCCTTAAACAAGCAGCAATATTTTATCCTTGAGCAAGAAAACTTCACGCTATCCCAACCTGAGTTAGAGCAATTAACAATATTTCAGGCTACATTAGTCAATAATTTACTGAACTTATTAAATTCACAGCGTCCAGACTGGGGCAGTGCCGCTTTTACGCTATATGCCCGCATATTAAGTATTTCCCTTGCTATTGATTCAGGAACTCTGGTCTTCCTTGATAGTTACGCGGCAGACAGTTATAGCATTCCTTATTCTGAAGTAGAATCTTATAGAGCCTTATTGGAAGAGCAAAAAAGCAAGGCTTTAACAAGAATTATTCAGGAAAAAAAACTATTATTTACTGGTCAGCAAGCTATTGCTGAAAAAGATTATAGTCGTCTTGAAATGCTGAGTAATTATTACTATGAGCGTGAACGCGGTTTAGTTGAAAACCGCAGCATCAAAATATCGGGCGAACAATTATTGCCTGCAAAATCGATCCCTCTCCCTAATCACCTATTTCCTCAGCTAACATCACAACAGTCCGAAGAAGCTTTGCAAAGACTGGAACATTACCAAAAGACTGTCACTCAGCAAATGCAAGCGCTATATAACTATGATTTATTTACACGTAACTGCGTTACCGAGATTTTTAACACAATTGATAAGGCAGATGTTAACGATAAACACATAAAAGAAATAGAGCAACTTGCAAAAAACAATCTGATCGCTTTTATTCCCTTCGGTTCATTCCATAGCCTTTCGACAGACTACCAAAAACGAACTTACCCCTCTTTCCGTCATCAACAACTGACAAAAATGTACCAGCAAGAGAATAATTTCCTTGTTTACCTAAGAGAATTTAATACACTTAGTGCCAGTCATTATAAATTTAATGATCAAGATTCAGCTTTTCTATTTTTTACAGATGATAAAGTATGGACTCGTCCACTATTTGGTACATTCAATTTGTTAACTGCAGCGACTATGAGCATTTATGGAAGTTTTGCTTTACCGTTTGATGCGGGTAAAACATTAAAAAATGGTGCGATGGGGATATTGATGAGCCTACCTGAATTGGCTTTTTTTAATATACGTAAAGGCAGCTATAAACACCTGGTACCGCCCTTACAGGCAGAATAAATAATCTTACTACTTATAATCAAACAAGGAATTATGTAATGAAATTAGAAACGCTCGCTCTACATGCTGGTTATGATTCAGACCCTACAACCAATGCCGCAGCAGTGCCCATTTACCAGACTACATCCTTTACTTTTGACAATACCCAGCATGGAGCAGATTTATTTGATTTGAAAGTCGCGGGAAATATTTATAGCCGCATTATGAATCCAACCAATGCCGTGCTTGAGGAACGCCTGGCTTTGATGGAAGGTGGTATTGCAGCGCTCACCGTTGCCTCAGGTATGGCAGCTATCACTTATGCTATTCAAGCCATTACACGCACGGGAAATAATATTGTCAGTACCAGTCAATTATACGGGGGAACCTATAATTTTTTCGCCCATACACTCCCCCAGCAAGGCGTTGAGACTCGATTTGCCTCGCATGATGACTATACCGGCCTGGAAGGCTTAATTGATGCTAAAACCTCGGCACTGTTCTGTGAATCTATTGGTAATCCTGCCGGCAATATCGTAGATCTGGAAAAATTAGCCGCAATAGCGCATCAGCATGGTGTCCCTTTAATTGTTGATAATACCGTTGCCACCCCTTATCTATGCCGTCCTTTTGACTTTGGTGCAGATATTGTTGTGCACTCACTGACTAAATATATCGGCGGGCATGGTACAACGATTGGGGGCGCGATTATAGATTCGGGTAAATTTGACTGGAAGAGCAACGCAACACGCTTCCCCATGCTCAATGAACCTGACCCATCGTATCATGGTGTGGTGTATACAGAAGCCTTAGGCGAAGCGGCCTATATTGGCCGCTGTCGCGTCGTTCCCTTGCGTAATACAGGTGCAGCGCTATCCCCGCATAGTGCCTTTTTAATTATGCAGGGGCTGGAAACGCTGGGATTGCGTATGGAACGACATTGTGAAAATGGCTTAAAAGTCGCACAGGCATTACAGCAGCACCCGCAAATTAAATGGGTTAATTATGCCGCTCTGCAAGACAGCCCCTATCAGCCATTATGTCAGAAAATAACCAAGGGACACGCTGCAGGTATTCTAAGTTTTGGTATCGAAGGCGGTAAAGAAGCGGGGGGGAAATTTATAGATGCGCTGCAAATGATTTTACGCCTGGTTAATATTGGCGATGCAAAATCACTTGCCTGTCACCCCGCTTCAACCACACACCGTCAACTAGCAGCGGAAGAACTCGCAGCTGCAGGTGTCAGCGAAGATATGGTAAGGCTCTCCATTGGCATAGAGCATATTGATGATATTTTAAGCGATATATTGCAGGCATTAGAGGCTGCAAAATAAGCCACATAAGTGAGTCATAAAAATTCTAATAGGCTGCCATTGCAATTAAATTGCAGAAAACAGGAGCTTTAGAGGCTGTGAAAGTATTTTTTGTAGGTTGGGCAACCCAACATTTGAGCTTACGTAAGCTCAAATGTTGGGGTTCGCAAGCTCACCCCAGCCTACGAAACTAATACGAGAATAATCATAGTCAATCTACTTGCAACACGCGATTACTGAGTTTAGTTTATACCTGCCCTGAGTAGTGTTAAAATAAGTCCATGCAAAACTTAACAACTTTAAAATTAATTGAACGTATCAGCACCTTATTAAGAGCTGAGCAACGCAAGAAATACTCAGTCTTAGGCTTGCAACCTGTACATGTCCAGACACTGGATTATTTGGCAAGTTGTAATCGTTTTAGTGATACCCCCGCCGCACTCACCGACTACCTTGGCTTAACCAAAGGCACCGTTTCCCAGACATTACAGGTTCTGGTACGTAAAGGCTTGATTGAAAAAAAACAGGATGATATAGATAAACGTATCGTACATTTAAATGTCTTGCCTGCCGGTGATGAACTATTACAGAGCATTACCCCCTTCGATGTCTTTATTAAAGCGGAAGAGGCCATTGCTAATAAACAGTTCGACTCTATCAGTGCAGCACTTTATGAAGCACTGGTTGCATTACAAAGTGTAAATAGCTCCAGTAGCTTTGGTCAGTGTAAAAACTGTATTACTTTCAGTGAAGATAATAACCATTACTTCTGTTTATTGATGCAACAACCCCTAGATCAGGCAGATATTGAAAAAATCTGCCGAGAATATATTTCTGTTACCAATTCTGGCTTAGTATAAATTGACTTAGCTATACTCACTTTAGGAAAAAAAATGTTTGATCCAAAATCAATTGATGATATCGCAACACGCTTAAGTGATGCAATCCCTCCAGGCTTTGCTAATCTAAAAGAAGACATGGAGAAAAATTTTCGCGCTATTTTACAAAGTGCTTTAGGTAAAATGGACCTGGTGACCCGCGAAGAGTTTGAAGTACAAAAGGGCGTATTAGCTAAAACACGCGCTAAATTAGAAGATTTGGAAAAGCGTGTTGCCGAGATGGAACAGCAGATTTCAAAATAGTCTTTCCTGGCTAACGTAGGGTGGGCAACGCTTTTTTGCCCACCTTTTATAATCTCAGGCTATGTCTCTCAACCTATCCGCCAGACCACTAGAGCGTTTAACCTTACGCTGTAAAGTTTCTACAAAGACCGCTTTATTCGTCACCATTTTAATAACTTTCTTAGCCCGGGTAATCCCGGTATAAATAAGCTCTTTAGTTAATATCGGGTTAATAACTTCAGGTAATAACAGTAAAACCTCATTAAACTCTGAGCCCTGGCTTTTATGTATGGTCATCGCAAAAACTGTTTCACAACGGGGTAGCCGTGCAGGTAAGTATTTTCTAATAGTGCCATCAGCTAACAGGAAAAAGGCCATCAGTTGTCCATTATTTTCGCTATCCGCCAGGCAAAGACCAATATCCCCATTATATAAATGCAAAACGGCATCATTTTGGGTAATCAAAACAGGCCGCCCCACATACCACTCACCTGAACCTTGAATTAATTTTTGCTCTTTCAGCGCTTGCGTAACGCGATAATTAACATCCTCCACACTATAGAGCCCCTGCCGGTTTGCACAAAGTACCTGAAATTCATTAAATGCCGCATACACCTGCGTAAACTCAGCATTATCAGCAATTAACTGCAAATAACCTAGCTGCCGGGCAACAATATAAGCAATTAATTCTTCTTCCAGCAAACATACATCGGCATAATTCTGCTCTAACAACTCCCAGGCAGCTAATGCTTCTTGCGTGTTCACCGCCTCTGCAAAGGTTTTAATATGCCCTGAAAATCGATAGGACTTTTTTAATTCCTGCGTATACTCGGGTAAAGCATCCGTTAAATCAGCCAGCACAGAACCTGTTTCGACAGAGGCTAACTGGTCTTTATCGCCTAATAAAATAAGTCGCGCATGCGCCTTTAAGGCACTGACTAACTTGCTCATCAGCGGTAAGTCAATCATCGAAACCTCGTCCAGCACAACAATATCATAGGGCAAGGGCGAGTCGGCATTATATCTAAAATAAGGAGAGGGTGGCCTGGCCCCTAATAAACGGTGAATAGTCACCACTTGCTCTGGAATTTTGTCCTTAATAAACTCAGAACAAGGCAAAGAATTTTTGCTTTGGCCTATTGATTGCTGCAATCTCATCGCAGCTTTACCGGTCGGAGCTGCCAGTGCAATATTGAGTGGTGCCGCGGACAACTCTTGCAATAAAGCAAGAATTTTAACCACCGTTGTTGTTTTTCCAGTGCCGGGGCCACCGGTTACAATCGTAAAAGGAGATTTTACCGCAGCTATTGCTGCCTGCTTTTGCCAGTCGACCTCATTAGTGGCGGGGAAATACTGCTCAATAAGCTCGGTAAAACTTCCTTTAGCAGGTTCAATATAGCTTAAGGTCGCTAACTTTTTAGCAATCTGGCATTCATAATACCAGTAGCGCTGCAGGTACAGCTGTTGTTTTTCTAGCACTAATGGCAGGGTTCCCAGCTCATTTACCATGCCTGAAGCCAATAAAATACCCTGCTCTTCATTACTAGTTTCAATACAGCTATGCCCACGACTCTGGGCATAAGATAGCCGAAGCACAAGCGCTGCAAAATTTTTCCCCTGCCCCCCCTCCAGCTGACTGCGCTGAGTTAAGAAGCGGGAAAAAGCATAATCTAAACGACTAAACTGTATTTCATCTGTCATTGAATTACCTGTTTTTTTACGGTTTAAATTATCATTCAAAGTTACCTGGTCACCCACTTAGGAATCAGACCAAATAAAACCCGATAGTTGTGTAGCCCGTATGGAGCTTGCGGAATACGGGAAAGTGAGTACGCTGCTCTTCCTGTATTCCGCAAGCTACATACAGGCTACATTAGAACATAGACTTTCGGATATTATTAAATCCGCACTTCTTAGGACAAACCATTCTCGCCACTGGAAGTATTACACTCTCTGCTTAACGCGGAACAATACTATAATTAGCATCTATCCGGTATTCGCTATTAGACAGAACCTCAACACTATCCGCCGCTGCATTGGCAACTTCCAGGCAGATAAAATGTTTATAATCATCGCTATCCAGATCTTTCATTTCAGCCGCCCCTTTGGCCCAGGGATTCCAGACCACGACATTTTTATTACCTGACGAGCTAATTTTAATCTTACGCTTAAAAGCCGGATCATCAATCACCAGCTTATGTTTTATATCGGTATGAATATGGTCTGTTTCTTGCGCAATGGTAATTGCCCCCACCTGACACACTTTAACAAAATCTTCATTTTTATCTAAATACTCGGTATGCTCCAGCCCCAAAACTGTTGCCTGAGCTGCATCACCGACATTAAAATAACTATGTAATGCCTCAGTAATAGAAAAGCTCTGATCTCCAGTATTACGCGTTAATAATTCAAGCGTTAATGAATCACCCACCACAATCTCTAAAGAAAGATAAAAGCGGTAGGGCCAAATTTCTCTGGTTTTTTCCGAATCCTCAAATTCAAGAACGATTTTGCTATCACCATTTTCCAGCGTAGTCGCTGCTAAAACTGACCAAAAACGATTACGCACAAAACCATGATCCGGTTTTTTAAGCTGCTCGGTATTATCAGGCGCAGCACCAAACCACGGCCAGCAGATTGGAATTCCGCCTTTAATAGCCTTGCCCTCTTGAAAATAGGCATTCTCACTGATAAACATTAAATCTTCAGCTTCATTCACTGGTTTAAACGATAGAACCTGACCCGCATAAACAGAAATTAAAGCAGATGCTTTTTCATTATTGATTTGTATACAAGGCAAACCACCCTTTCCTGCAATAAATTCGATTTGATTCGCAATACCAAACTCGGCATTTAATTGTTGAATATTAATTTTGTTTCCCATATTTTCCGATTTTTCTTAGCAATACTGATGTCAGCTAAGTTTTTTACTCTATTAAGGTGTAAAATAAGTTGTTGATTATACCCTACCTTTCCGTAGGAGAAGCTTTAGCCGCGATGAGACACTTAATTATTCCTGATTGCCGATAGCTCTCAGCGATACTTCATCATTCCTGTCTGTTTTTAGCGGAAACCTATGTCACAGAACATAAGAACAAGAAACCATCCAAACCAAAGGAATCATTATGTCACTTGCCATCGCCTATAGCCGAGGCCGCTCAGGAATCAATGCGCCCTTAGTGACTGTAGAAGTTCATATTTCTAATGGCTTACCTGCACTCAATCTGGTCGGTTTACCAGAAACAGCGGTTAAGGAAAGTAAAGACCGAGTACGCGGTGCGATTATTAATTCACACTTTGAATTTCCCATGCAACGCATTACCATTAACCTTGCACCTGCCGATGTCCCCAAAGAAGGTGGACGTTTTGACTTACCCATTGCGTTAGGGATTCTTGCGGCCTCAGGACAAATCCCCAAAGCTGAACTGATTAAATATGAATGCCTAGGCGAGCTTTCACTAGGGGGTGACTTACGCAGTGTTAATGGTGTACTCCCCGTTGCTCTGCAAGCGCGTGAAGCACACCGTGCCTTATTTTTACCCCAGGAAAATGCCCAAGAAGCCGCATTAGTGCAAAATGCAGAATTATTTCCTGCACAACATTTAATAGAGATTTGCGCGCACCTTAATGGTCAGCACCGCCTCCCTACACACCCAGAACATATACCTAAGCATGAAACAAATGGTTCAGAGCTAGATTTTGCAGATGTTCAAGGACAGTTTCATGTAAAACGTGCCTTAGAAATTGCAGCAACAGGTCTACATAATATATTGATGCTGGGCCCACCAGGCACAGGAAAATCCATGTTGGCATCCCGTTTACCCAGCATTCTACCGCCGTTAACCGAGGTACAAGCACTAGAAAGTGCGGCAGTCGTCTCAATCAGTGATACCGCTTTTGATGCAAATAACTGGTTAAACCCGCCTTACAGAGCACCACATCACACTGCATCCGCTCCTGCACTAGTTGGTGGAGGCAGTAACCCACAGCCTGGGGAAATTTCCCTGGCGCATAATGGCACTTTGTTTCTGGATGAATTACCCGAATTTGACCGTAAAGTTCTGGAAGTATTACGCGAACCCTTAGAAACAGGTCATATTACAATTTCTCGCGCGGCAAGGCAGGCAGATTTCCCTGCCCGATTTCAGTTAATTGCCGCTATGAACCCCTGCCCTTGTGCTTATCTTGGCGATCCATCAGGGCGTTGTCATTGCAGTATTGAGCAAGTTTCACGCTATCGTGCTAAAATTTCCGGCCCTTTATTAGACCGAATAGATATGCACTTGGAAGTTCCCCGAGTGTCACACGAAGTATTACGCAAAGGCTCACCCGAAGGTGAGGAAAGTAGCGCAACGATACGCCAGCGCGTTATTCAGGCGCGCAATATCGCCATGGCACGTTCTGGCAAGGCAAACAGTAAACTGTCAGCGGCCGATGTTAAACAAATATGCACACTTTCCGAACAGGGACACCAATTATTAGAACAAGCGATGAATAACTTTGGCCTTTCCCACCGCGCCTATCACCGTATCTTAAAGCTCGCCCGTACTATTGCCGATTTAGCCGGTTCTGAGCAAATCGAAATTCCTCATTTAAGTGAAGCTATTGGGTATCGTAAGTTGGATAGGTCTAATATTTAAAGACGTTAAAATTTAATTTACTGATTGTAGAGGAAATATACCTGTTATTTTTAGGTACAATGTTAGCAGTTTTTCTTTTTTTCTAACGAGGGAAAACCACTTGAACCGTGTCATATCCATGTTAGAAAAGGAATTGCAATCGCTAAATTCTAGATAGTTCCAGACGTGCGGCTTGAACAAGCCTATGATATGCTTCCTTAGGAGTTGCGAAAATTATTGACCGTAGTTAAACAAAGCCAAGAATTAATTAAGAGGAAATGGGATGAGTACTTTAGCGTATAAGCCCCAGAAAAACGACACTATTCCTCCTTATAGAATTTTAGTAAAATACAATACGGATACCATCCCTCAAAGGGATGTTATCCGTTACCCCAATGAAATTTATTTACCTGAGAAACTATATATTCTCTAAGAAATTATTATTTAATGCCAAAACTCAACCCCAAACAATCCCGCGCCGTTAAAACCATCGACCGCCCCCTACTCGTTCTCGCGGGCGCAGGCAGTGGTAAAACCCGTGTGATTACCGAAAAAATTGCCTACCTTGTCAAGCAGGGCTTGGCAGCGCGCAATATTGCCGCACTCACCTTTACCAATAAAGCCGCGCGGGAAATGAAAGAACGGGTCAGTAAATTATTGGATGATAAACAATTACGTGGCCTACGAGTCTCGACCTTTCATTCATTAGGTCTGGATATTCTGCGCAAAGAACACAAAACCCTGCAATACAAAGCGGGAATATCCCTGTTTGATGAGCAAGATAAAATCACCCTACTGAAAAACCTGATCACCCATAGCGAAGCGAATTACGATATTGACATCGTCGATGATTATTCAAGAAAAATTGGCCAATGGAAAAATGCCTTTATCACACCCGAGCAAGCCAAAAGCCATGCAAGCATAGAGGATAATGAAGCCGCTCATTTATACGCTGACTATACGCGCAGCTTAAAAGCCTATAATGCCGTGGATTTTGATGATTTAATTCTACTCCCCGTACTCATCTTCCAGCAATTTCCTGAAGTACTGGCAAAGTGGCAAAACAAAATTCGTTATTTACTGGTTGATGAATATCAGGATACCAATATTACCCAATACCAACTGGTTAAATTACTGGTCGGTAAACTGGGTAAATTTACCGTGGTTGGCGATGATGACCAGTCCATCTATGCATGGCGCGGTGCACAACCGGAAAATCTGGCACAATTAGAAAAAGACTATCCGCGTTTGACTGTGGTCAAGCTAGAGCAAAACTACCGTTCTTATGGGCGCATCTTAAAAGTGGCCAACCAGCTGATTGCCAATAACCCGCATGCTTTTGAAAAGAAACTCTGGAGTGATATGGGCTATGGCGAGCCATTGCGTGTCTTAACCCATAAAAATGATGCCGCCGAAGCCAAGCAAATCATCTCGGAAATTGTCCACCATAAATTTAAAACCGGTGCGGATTATGGCGACTACGCCATTCTCTATCGAGGCAACCATCAATCACGTTTATTTGAACACAGCTTACGCGAGCATGATGTCCCGTATTTTATTACCGGCAGCACCTCATTTTTTGCCTATGCAGAAATCAAAGATATACTCAGCTATCTAAAATTATTTGTAAATCCCGATGATGATGCCGCTTTTTTACGTATCGTCAATACGCCACGCCGAGAAATTGGCCCGACCACACTGGAAAAACTGGGTGCATACGCAAACGAGCGACATATCAGCCTGTTTAGTGCCTGTTCTGAAATGGGCTTAAGGCAAAAACTACCCGATGGTGCACTGGCACGGCTACAAAAATTTTGTCAATGGACACATAAAACAGCCAATGCTCTACAAACAGGCGATACCTTTGCTGAAATGGATAACTTTATTCAGCAAATCAATTACCATCAATGGCTACAGGAAAACAGCAATAACCAGCAGGCCGCCGAGCGCAAAATCAAGAATGTCACTGATTTACTCGAATGGCTACAGCGTATTGCCCAGAGTGGCGAAGATAGCGAACAAGAAAAGACGCTAGATGAAATTGTTTCTAAAATTCAACTGATGGATATTCTGGATCGTAACCAGGATGAACAAGCCGACAACCAAGTCAGCTTAATGACGCTGCATGCCGCAAAAGGTCTGGAATTCCCGCATGTCTTTTTAATCGGTATCGAAGAAAATATCCTGCCACATCAAAACAGCATCGAAACCGACAATATAGAAGAAGAGCGTCGGCTTGCCTATGTAGGCATCACCCGAGCACAGCACACATGCACCTTCAGCTATTGCACCCACCGTAAACGCTTTGGTGATATTTCAGAAAGTGAACCGAGTCGTTTTTTAGCGGAATTACCCGAAGAGGATTTAGAATGGCCGAGTAAAAAGCCAGTGAATGAAGCGGAGAAAAAAGAGCGCGGCAAAGCGAACCTGGCACATTTAAAATCCATGCTATCGTAAATGATAAGGATAGGTTAGAATAAGTAGTTCAAAATGCGCCCGTAGCTCAGCTGGATAGAGTACTGCCCTCCGAAGGCAGGGGTCGGACGTTCGAATCGTCTCGGGCGCGCCATTAACTTAATGATTTTATTGATTATTAAGTGAGTCAGTAAAATCCTAATTAGCCCGATAAATTACTGAGTTGCTGTTGAGTTGCGGTTACAATATTTTTTCACTAAACTTCTAGTCAAATTATTATTTATTGGCACTTATTGCTGACGATATATTTTAGTTTCTCCCGTAGCACCTCAATAATCTTTACTGAAGCACTACTAGCACACTCACTCTATGGAATATAAAAACCTTATTTCCATTCCTCATGCCCAACAGCTAAGCGGTTTAACTCATCTTTATAAAACTTCCACTTCGGCATAAATTGAGTCATTAATAAAATAAAGCGTTTATTATGCGAGCGCTCCAGTAAATGCACCATTTCATGCACTACCACATATTCTAATAATTCAGGAGGCTTTTTAGCTAACTCCAGATTTAACCAAATGCGCTTAGCAACTGGGTTGCAGGTTCCCCACTTGGTTTTCATTTTTTTTATACCGAATTCATTTACCTTAACGCCCATCAAGAATTCATACTTTGCGATGATCTCAGGCAATTGTTTTTTTAGTTGCTGACGATACCACTCATTCAACAAGGCTTGGCATTTTTCTGTATTACTTCCTGGGCGCACAAACAGCGTGATAGTTCGGTGGTTTAATTCTACTTTTGCCGCTTGCTTATGCTCAACGATATTTAACAAATAACGCTGCCCCTTAAAATAATGACTTTCCCTATTAAGAAACTCTCTTGGTGCTTCCCTCGCCTGTGCCTGTAGTTTTTTTTGCTGTTTCCTGATCCAGTCCAATTTAGAAATAACAAAGACACGCAAGGTATCTTGCGACATAGAATACGGCGCAGACACTTTTACCTTACCTTCTGGAGGATAAACGCTTAAGTGTACATTTTTAATGTCTTTTTGCACCACAGCAATACTTATACCGGCAAGCTCTATATTCATCACCCTTAATATTCCGCTTGTTGCTCCATTATTCTAAAAATACGATCAACCTCATCGACATTATTGAGCACTTTATAAATAGCCCCTTTAATAATATCCTCACGCGCCTGATGACCACGCCAATTTGCTGGTTTACTGACCATTACAGCGGTATCGACCTGAATAGCCAGGGACTCGTCTTTCCCTAAATTATGGTATAAAGCTCGCTTTGCCGCCGTATTGAGAGAGCTAGGCGTATCATTGATCTCACCCGTTGCCACTTTTTGTGCAAGCTCTGCTATCTGCTGTAAATACTCGGCATAACTAATCGCCTGCTTTTTCCGCTGTTTGATAATAGCATCAAGTAGTGTCGACATTTCTTTAAAATAGGCAGGGTTCAGAGCATTTTTCTTAATGATGGTGCTACGCACATTATTGGCTATGGTTTCAGAAACAGCCTCCTCACTGCCTTTAATGCCTTCAGGAAAATCGTCAATGACTGTAGCGATACCCTTATTTACAATCAGCTCAACCAGCGGCAAATCATCCAGTGTAGAAACCACCTGCGAATCATCCGCCTGAATATAGTGATCAATTAAATAACGCATTTCGGCTTCATAGGCTTTTAAGTCAATCACCTCACCACTGGCGCGGCGGATAATATCGCGTAGCTTTAAAAAATGATCCATGCGCTCGTTGATACGTGCCTGCTCTGCTGCATCATAGCCAGCGGCTTCCAGCTCTTCTTTTATATGCGCATAGGCACGTGCAAACACGACAGTCTTTTTATATAAGGTATGGCGCTGCAATTCACGCTCTTTTAAATCTTCAGGCTTTTCCGTATTGCCACAAAAATAATGTATATGTTCAAGATCCCCTTTAGGCGTTTTTACTGGCTCGCATAGCTGTTCCAGTGTTTCCAATGCCGACTCTAGCTGTTCCCGGCCCGACTGCAAACGCTCTTTTAACAATACATCACAGTCTTCAGGCTCAAATTCATCATATTCTAATTCGCTGGTATAAACAGAAACTGCATCTTCTACTTTTTGAAACAAACCTTTATAGTCAACAATTTCACCAAAGGTTTTATCCTCACTATCCAAACGGTTAACGCGGCATATCGCCTGAAATAGACCATGATTCTGCATAGACTTATCAATATACAAAACACTACAACTCGGCGCGTCAAATCCTGTCAATAATTTATCCACCACAATCAGTAGTTTCATATTGGCAGGTTCTTTGATGAATACAGCTTTGGCATTATCTTCGTAAGTTTCAGTTTTACTTTTCTTGGGCTTAGCGATGACGTTTTTCAGTAACTCAGTGTAAATGGCATAAATGGTTTCTTTATCGGTTTCCGTATTTGCCCCCGTATCTTCAGTGGCAATATCTTTATTGAGTGGGTTGTAGGAAGTCACCACCGCGCATTTTCCCTTTAAAGGCGTTGCCTGAAACAATTCATAATAACGACAAGCCTCGTAAATACTGGAGGCCACCAAAATAGCATTCCCCGCTTCCGAGCTTAAACGCGGCTTCTTTTTAAAGTCATGAATAATATCCACCACAATCTTACTCATACGGCTTTTTGAGCTTAGCACTTGCTGCATTGTGCCCCATTTCTTTTTTAATGCGGCCTTCTGAAAATCGTTTAATGCTTCAGTTGCTGCATCAAACCATTCATCAACTTTCTTTTGTGAGCTTAAGCGTTGATCAATATCCCGCGCCTCATACACCAAATCCAGTACCACGCCATCATCAACCGCTTCATTAAATTTATAAGTGTGAATATATTGGCCAAAGATTTCTAAACTGGTCTTTTTATCGGCCTTTAACAGTGGTGTACCCGTAAAGCCAATCAATAAAGCACTGGGCATCATCGCTTTCATCGTACGATGTAATTTACCACTTTGAGTACGATGACACTCATCGACAAACACAAAAATTTCACCCACAGCATGACTAGGCTGACTTTCCAGGTCTTTAATAAACGTCTCAAAATCACCGACATCCTTTTTAGCAAACTTATGCACTAAGGAACATAATAAACGCGGTGTCTTTTGCCCCAGTTGTGCCATTAAATCGCGCCCACTACTGGTACGACAAATTGGCTCACCTGCTTCATTAAATACCCGTTCAATCTGTTTATCTAACTCATCACGATCCGTGACGATCACCACCCGCGCCTGGGCATTATTTTCTAATAGCCATTTTGCCAGCAATACCATCATAATGCTTTTACCGCTGCCTTGGGTATGCCAGATAATCCCACCTTTACGCCGTCGTATATGCTCCTGTGCCGCTTTAATACCGAAATACTGATGTACGCGCGGTAATTTTTTTACGCCTCCATCAAACAACACAAAATCATACATCAACTCAATTAAGCGCTGTTTATGACACATTTTTACCAAGTATTTATCTAGCTTATAAGTGCTGTCATCCTGCTCGTCTTCCTTCCATGCAAGAAAAAACTTTTCCGCTGTGCCGACCGTACCATAACGCAAACCCTGTGAGTCATTACCTGCAAACACAAGTTGTATGGTATTAAAAAACGAGCTAATAAATTTAGATTGTTGATTGGTGATATTTTGGCGTATGCCTTCGGCTAAATCTTTACGGCTATTTTTAAGCTCTAACACCCCAATTGCAATACCATTGATATACAGCACAATATCAGGGCGTTTTTCTTGTTCGCCAAAGAGGGTGACTTCTTCGGCGGTATAAAAATTATTTGCTTCGGCATCATGCCAATTGATTAAGTGAACTGTTTCTGTGCTGGTACTGACTTGTGCTTTAACATCCACCCCATAACGCAATAAACTGTAGAAGCGCTGGTTATTATGCATTAAATCCTGTGTAACATTATTAGCCGCAGGCAGCAAAATATCCAATGCTTTGTTGATCTCTTCGGGGCTGTATTTATCTCGCAGGTACTGGCGTAGTAGGGCGGCTTCTATATTGCTATTGTCGGACTTATGTTCTAAATTACCCAGATAGGTATAGCCAAGTTGCCGAGAAAATAATTGTACGATACGGTTTTGGGTTATCCGCTCTTTTTTGCCTATATTACCCACTTTTCCTACTCCTTATGAATTAAGCCAATTTTCTAATTTCACCACCCCAACACATGTAAATTCACGCATATTTAAAGTCAAACCTAGGGAACGGTAATCTGAGGCTCATCTGGCAATTCATTCGCAGGCATTTGATAAGGAAGGTCATCACGACTAACAATCGCAAACTCACCCAACTTCTTTTTTTTCGCAAGTGCTTTAGCCACAGCTTGCTGTAACGCATGATTAGCTTCTTTTACTTTTGGATTTTGTGTGGGCATTATAAAGCTCCTGTTATCTGTTTAAATTTTATAGGGTTCAGTACTGTACGCGTTAAATTTTCCTGCATAAAAATGGTGTCAGGCGTTATGCTTGAATTATCCATACAAACTGTCAAATCACATAAAGGAGCATAATGAGTCAGTAAATTACCAATGCTTTTAGGGTAACGCCTTTGTATATCCGCCAAAGGAATATTATGCCCACCATGCTTAACACGCTCTTCAACCCGCATTGCAGAAAACTCAATGCTGGGTAGCCAAAGATAATAAAGCTCAATGCCCCAACCGCTTTGTTTTAAGCGCTGAATTAAACGCAAATAGCTTTTTCCTGATAAGGTTGTTTCAAAACCAAAGGATTCTTGCTGATGAATAAAGTGCTTCATTTCCTTTAAAAATAAGCGTCCTGCCTGCACCTTTATCAACTCAGGCGCAAAAGGCGATAGACCTGAAGCAATCATATCCGCATTAATAAAATGACGGCAGTGTGCAAAATCAGGTAAGAAATTGAGCGCAAAGGTGGTTTTTCTCGCACCATTCGGTCCTGCAATAATATAGCAAGTCGGTTGTGCCATGCGTTTCTCCTTAAACTAAGCGAATACGCCCAGTCAGTAGGTTTTGCATCATGCCTTGTTTGATTTTCTGGTATTTGCTGAGTTTAGTTTCTAGGGCGGTGATTTCTGTGTCCATGTCGGTTAGGGTTTGGGCGATTTGGGTTTGCTTATTAATATCACTAGGGATTTTAATTTCTATTTTTGCTAACCCTGTTGAACTAATATGAACAATAGCATCTCCCTGTCCTTTGCTTGCTTTTTCCTTATTAATTACACTCGTATTTAAGTAATAACCTAAAAATAAAGAGTCAGTAGTTATTGGACTTAAAATTACAATATCACCTCCTGCATATGCCTCAATATCATCTATAAAAGCAACGCATTTTCCAATATCCTCTTTTGTTTCACCAGAACCTGCAAATAATATATCACCTTGCTTCAACTTCTTTGCTGTACTTGAAACATTTACTGAAATAAAAGAATAAAATGTTTTAATAAAATCATTATGTTTTGTATAAATCTCTCCATAACGAATACAAGCAAGCTCCCCACTTAAAGATTCATTTTTTCTTATTCCTACCCCTTTAGAAAACTTACCTATATTACCCAAAGTCTTCACCACCCATCCAGATTTTAATTCCCCACCCTTATCATAAGGATTAAGCAA
>WTCN01000083.1 GCA_013138555.1 Methyloprofundus sp.
TGAGTATTATAGGTAATATTTTTTTATATTACCAGAAAATTTTATAAAATAGTGTTTTTAATACTTGATCCGCTTTAGCGGCTAATATGGCATACATGAAAAAAAGTGATTTTTACTATGAGCTTCCTGATGAGCTGATTGCTCAGCAACCTTTATCTGAACGCAGTGCAAGTCGCTTATTATGTCTGGATAGCAGCAGTGATGCTATTTACGATAAGCAATTTAGTGACTTGCTTGAACTGTTACATAAGGATGATTTATTAGTGCTTAATAATACCAAGGTGATTCCGGCCAGGTTATTTGGGCATAAACAGACGGGGGGAAAGGTTGAGATTTTAATTGAACGCGTATTGAATGAGCGGGAAGTTCTTGCACATACGCGTTCTAGTAAGTCGCTTAAAGCGGGGGCGCTGATTGAATTAGATGAGGGTTTTCAGTGTCAGGTTCTAGGGCGTGTGGATGACTTGTTTCATCTACGGTTTAAAGGTGAGCAGGCATTGGCTGATATTCTGGAGCGTATCGGACATATGCCGTTGCCACCTTATATAGAGCGTGCGGATGATGCCAATGATCAGACGCGTTATCAAACTGTTTTTGCTAAGCAGAGTGGGGCGGTTGCCGCGCCGACGGCGGGTTTGCATTTTGATGATGAGATGATGGCAAGCATTAAGGCGAAAGGGGTTGCTATTGCGTTTGTGACTTTGCATGTGGCAAGTGGTACTTTTCGTCCCGTTAAGGTGGAAAATCTGGATGAGCATGTGATGCATAAGGAATATTTTGAAGTGCCTGAGGAAACGGTAGCAGCTGTGGAGTATGTTAAAGCACATGGGGGGCGTGTGATAGCAATAGGGACGACTGCGATGCGTTCTTTAGAGTCTGCTTCACGTCATGGTCAGTTGGAGGTGAGCCGTGGTGATACCGATTTATTTATTACCCCTGGCTATCAGTTTAAAACGGTGGATGCCATGCTGACTAATTTTCATTTGTCTGAATCGACATTACTGATGCTAGTGTCTGCTTTTGCAGGTTATGAGCGGATCAAAAAAGTGTATCAACATGCGATTGCTGCAAAATACCGTTTTTTTAGTTATGGGGATGCGATGTTTATTCAGCGTAAACTGGAAAGTTAGTAGCTGTGCTGAGGTACGAAGCGCATCTTGTGCGATTGATGCGCTTCGTGCCTCAGCACATCCTATAACATAATAAAGCTTAATCTAAGGGCGAGCCTACTCCTGGCTACGCAAATATTCATCATAAGTTCCTTTGAAATCTATGATGCCTGTGGGCGTTATTTCCAGGATGCGCGTTGCCAGTGAGGAAACAAATTCACGGTCATGACTAACAAAGATAAGAGTGCCGGGATAATTTTCCAGTGCCAGATTGAGTGATTCAATGGATTCCATATCAAGATGGTTGGTGGGTTCGTCCATTAACATAATATTGGCGCGTTGTAACATCAGTTTGCCAAAGATCATCCGGCCTTGTTCTCCCCCCGAAAGGACTTGTACCTTTTTATCAATCTCATCCTGAGAAAATAACAGGCGGCCTAAAACACTGCGGATAGCCTGGTCGTCATCACTAGGCTTGCGCCAATGTTCCATCCAGTCAAAGAGCGGCTCATTGTTTTCAAATTCAGCGGCATGGTCTTGCGCATAATAGCCAAATTCGGAATTTTCAGACCATTTTATTTTACCTGCCGAAGGCTCGGTGTCGCCAATCAGACATTTCAATAAAGTGGTTTTACCGATACCATTCGGGCCGATAATCGCAACTCGCTCACCGACTTCAACCATCAGGTTTAGGTCAGCAAACAGCTCTTTATCATAACTTTTACTTAAGCCCTCTACTTCCAGTGCTAAGCGATGCAGTTTTTTGCTTTGCTCAAAACGGATAAAAGGGTTTCTACGGCTAGAGGGTTTTATATCGGCGAGTTCAATTTTAGTAATTTGTTTGGCGCGGGAAGTGGCCTGTTTTGATTTGGATGCATTGGCAGAAAAACGGCTGACAAAGGCATTCAGTTCGGCGATTTGTGCTTTCTTTTTGGCGTTGTCTGTGAGTAATTGCTCATTTGCCAGGGTGGCAGCGGTCATATATTCATCGTATGAACCTGGGTATAAGCGTAATTCACCATAATCCATGTCGGCCATATGACTACAGATGCTATTCAGGAAGTGTCGGTCATGGGAAATAATGACCATAGTGCACTTACGTTCGTTTAATACGCCTTCCAGCCAGCGAATCGTGTTGATATCAAGGTTGTTGGTGGGCTCGTCCAGAAGCATGATGTCAGGCTCTGAGAACAGCACCTGTGCGAGTAAAACACGTAATTTCCAGCCCGGTGCTACAGCAGACATGGAACCGTAGTGTTGTTCAACAGGGATGCCCACACCGGCTAATAATTCGCCCGCACGTGCTTCGGCAGTATAACCGTCCATTTCGGCGAATTCTGATTCCAGTTCGGCAGCACGCATACCATCTGCTTCGGTCATTTCCGGGTTAGCATAGATGGCATCACGCTCTGATTTTACCGTCCATAACTCTTCATGACCCATAATGACAGTATCAAGTACAGCATACTCTTCGTAGGCAAACTGATCCTGTTTTAATTTACCAATGCGTTCATGAGGGTCTTTTGATACGTTGCCTAGGCTAGGTTCCAGGTCACCTGCCAGGATTTTCATAAAGGTTGATTTGCCGCAGCCATTAGCACCAATGAGTCCGTAGCGATTGCCGTTACCGAATTTAACGGAGACATCTTCAAAGAGTGGCTTGGCACCAAATTGCATGGTGATATTTGCGGTTGTAAGCATGGTTTATTCCAAAGTAAGGGTATATAACACAGCGGAGCAGATTCTGTTGCTTAATTGGCAACAGATGATATAGCACGCTGTTTTTATAAAGGTAAAGTCTGTAAAAGGGAGCGTATTCTACACGGTTTCGATTGCTTGCGGTAAAATCAATTACACGGGGACCTTGTCGCTTATTTTTTGCTCTGTATGAGAGATAACTTTTACGGGTATAATCATTAATGGTGATAAGGCTTTAAAGCATCTATTCACTTCTTTCTTATTAAGTGTTGTAAGCCATGATTTCAACTTACTTGATTGACATTATTGTTCTGTTATTAGCGGCTGTTATTGCTGTGCCTTTTTTTCAGGCCATTAGACTCGGTGCAGTGCCTGGTTTTTTGATCGCGGGCATGATTGTCGGGCCATCTGCTCTGGGTTTGATCAATAATATTAGTGAAATCGGGCATCTTGCAGATATTGGTGTTGTGTTACTGCTCTTTGTTATCGGTATTGAGCTTAAACCTTCGCATTTGTGGCAAATGAGGCGTTTAGTTTTTGGTTTAGGGTCACTACAGATACTACTGACAGGATTTTTACTTGGCGCAGTGGGCTATGTTTTCTTTGCTATTCCTTTGCGCACCGCAATATTAGTAGGGCCTGCGTTAGCGCTTTCTTCCACGGCTTTTGTATTGCAATTACTGACGGAACAAAAGTCGCTGACATCAGTCTATGGGCGAACTTCTTTTTCAGTATTATTACTTCAGGATCTGGCGGTTGTGCCACTCCTGGCTTTGGTTCCATTACTGCTAATGCCCGACCTGAGTATTGGTGAAGATATTGGCGTTGCGTTACTGCAATCTTTATTGGTTCTTGGACTCGTGGTGCTATCAGGTCGTTATTTTTTACACCCGATTCTGCATCGTGTTGCCCTTGCGCAAAATCCAGAAGTTTTTACGGCCTCTGCGGTACTTATTGTTCTGGGGACCGCTCTTATCGCGGAGCATATCGGGTTTTCTATGGCGATGGGGGCCTTTTTAGCAGGCTTGCTTATCTCTGATTCAGCGTATAAACATCAGGTTATGGCAGAAATACAGCCTTTTCGAGGGTTGCTGCTAGGATTGTTTTTTATGTCGATGGGAATGTCGCTCAAACTTAGCCTGGTGATTGCTAATCCTATGCTTTCGTTTGGTATAGTCAGTTTGTTAATCGTGATAAAAATCGTGGCGCTTGTTCCTCTTGCGTATTTGTTTGGACTGAAGGTGAAAAATAGTCTTGCAGTCGCATTGGTGCTGGCACAAAGTGGTGAGTTTGCTTTGGTACTCTTTTCTTTAGCTAATCGATCCAGGCTGATAGCGGATGAATTGTTTCAGCAATTATTACTTGTTGTTTTGCTGAGTATGCTGCTGACACCCATACTCGCTTATTTTGCTCGGCGACTGGCAAAATCTGAGCAGAGCAGAAAAATAGAAAATACTGAAAAGCCTGTCGAAGCGCCTATCGTTCTTGCAGGATTTGGTCGGGTAGGGCATCGAATAGGTGAAATCCTGTCTATTTCAGGATATGCATTTGTTGCGCTGGATTCAAATGCTTTAATCGTTGAGTCGGGGCGGGCAGAAGGGCATCCTGTTTTCTATGGTGATGTGCGCAACCCCGAAGTGTTAAAGTCCGTTGGTGCGGATCATGCACGGGTTATGATTGTGACATTAAATGACCCGGAGGCATCTGAGCACTTGGTGGCATCATTACGCACAGCACATCCGGAGATTAAAATTTTTGTCCGTGGACATAGTTTGACTCAATGCCTTGAATTGCGAGGAATGGGAGCGACGGGCGCGGTATCCGAGTATGTAGAAGTCAGTATAGAGTTAGCGCGTATGGCTTTAGAAAATGTAGGGGTGAGCAAGCGAGAGCGGAATACTGTGTTAGGTGGTTTTCGACGTAAATATTATGCTGAAATCGAGGCGGGTATTAAATTAGAAAAGCCTAAGGATGTGAAATAATTAATTGTGTGTAGGGGCAAGCACAAGGGATTGCCCCTACGAAACCGAGTTATTTAAATTAGTTCAGTTAAAAGATAACTCTCTTTAATATCCCTGATTTCTGCCGTGCTAATTTTATTTTCTAATGATTCTGTCTTATCGACAATAGTCGCTACACGCAGGTAATTCGGTGTATAGCCAAATACTTTTTGCTGTGTTGCATTGATGTCTTCTGTTTGTCCTTCCCATAAAATCTCGAAGGATTTATCCAGGTTTTGGCTAAAAAAGTCCTGCTTCATTTGTTCGGCTAACTGATGTAATTGCTGGCTACGTTGTTTCTTGAGTGTGTTTTCAAGGTGATCCGGTAAGGTGGCTGCTTTTGTCCCGCTACGAATGGAATAGCTGAAGATATGGATATGTCCAAAGCGGGTTTGTTTTATAAAGGCAAAACTCTCTTGCCACTCTTGCTCTGTTTCACCCGGGAAACCTACAATAATATCGGTGGTAATATTGATATGCGGCACAGCTTTGCGTGCCTCCTGGACGATTTTGCTAAATTCTTCGGTTTTACAGCGCCTTGCCATACGTTTTAAGACACTATCCGAACCACTTTGCAAAGGCAGATGTAGGTGAGGCAGTAAGCGTGGATTAGCAAACAAGGCAAAGAAATTTTCTGGTAAGTCCCAGGGTTCTAATGAACCTAGGCGTAAGCGGGGAACCGTCGTTTGCTCCAGAATTGCCTGAATCAGCTCAGCCAGATTCTGTTTAATATCTGATCCATAACCGCCTAAATGTACTCCCGTTAAAATGACTTCTTTGACCCCTTGCTCGACAAAGGTATTAATCTGCTTAACAAGCTGTGCAATAGGCGTGCTTTTTTCTTCCCCGCGCGCAACGGTGACGATACAAAAGGTACAACGATAGCGACAGCCATCTTGTACCTTAATAAAGGCGCGTTGTCTGCCGCGTTTAAATAAAGAAATTTCAGCGGGTTCTGTGGACATGGCAGGCATACTGGGGATGTCTAGCTCGGCGATAGCAAGTTCAACTAGGCGGTCTTTATCCTGATTGCCGACGATTAAATCAACCCCTAGTAATTCTGCGGCTTCATCTGAATTCAGCGTGACATAACAGCCACTGGCAACAATTTTAGCACTTGGGTTATCTCGATGGATACGACGAATAAGCTGACGTGATTTCCGCACGGCATCTTGAGTGACGGCACAGGAATTAATAATAATCAGCTGTGCTTCATTTTGTATACGGGTAATTTGATGACCCGCTTTTTGAAAAGCCTGTGCCCAGCTTTCCAGCTCGGCTTCATTAAGGCGACAGCCCAGTGTTCTAAGGTGAACTAACATGTTGCAAAAA
>WTCN01000274.1 GCA_013138555.1 Methyloprofundus sp.
ATAGTCGTGTAGCCCGTATGGAGCTTGCGGAATACGGGAAAGTGAGTGCGCTGCTCTTCCTGTATTCCGCAAGCTCCATACAGGCTACATTAGAACAGAGACTTTCGGATATTATTAAATCCGCACTCCTAAGTAGATTTATCCGCAGCAATCCGCTTTGCGCTATTAAAATCACTTTTGCCACTGCCTAATTTAGGTATTGCATCAACAGCAATCAATAAGCCTGGTAGCATTAAGCTATTAAGGCCAGAAGCGGATAGACACTCTTTTAACGTGACTTCATCAATATCCCCCGCATACAGTAATACCACTTTCTCACCTTTTTTAGCGTCGGGAATTGTCGTCGTCAAGATTTCAACCTCTTCTGGTAACAGCGGATTAATACTCGCCTCTATCGCTCCAAGACTGATCATTTCACCACCAATCTTGGCAAAGCGTGAATAACGATCAACAATCACCAGAAAACCATCTTTATCCAGATGCCCCTTATCACCTGTTTTATACCAACGGTAACCGCCCATTTCGACAATTACTTCGGCTGTTTTATGAGCATCATTTAAATAGCCTTGCATCACCTGACTACCACCAATCAGAATCAAGCCATCCTCGCCTGTCGCCAGACTTTCCAGCGTGTCTGGATCGACAATACGCACACTACTACCCGGTAGCGGCAAGCCCACCGTGCCTTTCCTAGCCCCCGTCTGAATACTCCAATTAGCCGCAAGACGATCAGGGATATTGACTGTCGCCACAGGCGTTGTTTCGGTCGTTCCATAACCTTCATAGACGGGCTTATTAAATTTAAGACTAAAGCTATCGCGTATTTCCGGATTAAGTCGCTCGGCACCAGCAATCACAATACGCAATGAGTCGAGCATCAGCGGATGGATACGACTATTTTTATTAAACAGGCGTAAGAATGTTGATGTGGCGCAAAAAACAGTTGCCTGGTGCTGGCTAATCCCTTTGGCGATATTCAATACATCCGTCGGGTCAGGATGGCAAATAGCTGGCACACCTTCAACCATAGGCAGCAACCCAGTTACCGTTAAACCAAAGGCATGAAATAACGGCAAACTGGCAACCATCACATCATCTTCACGGGTATCCATGACATCGGATACTTGTTTGATATTGCCCATCATATTTTGATGACTAAGTACTACGCCTTTAGGCTCACCTTCACTACCACTGGAAAACAAAATGGCTGCCGGCTGATGAATATCAGCTGCTTTGCCAAATAAAGAAATTAATAGCCCAGTGGGCAAAAAAGTGCTCGCTAATAGCGTTAATACTTGTTCTAGCTGATTAAATCTGTCTTTAACATCCTCCAGATAAACAGGACTTGCTTGCGTAAATAAAGAGTCTAGCTCTATGCCTTTCTGGTTCAGCTTTTTAATAAACTTGCGCGAGGTATAAATGGTTTTTATATCCGCTTTATGGATTGCGGATAACAATGAATCAATACTAGCAGTATAGTTAAGATTAACCACTGTTTTAGCACTGATAAAAGCCCCCATATTTGCCAATAACCCTGCACTGCTAGTGGGTAATAGCAGGCCAATATTTTGCTCTGGACTTTGTTTTTTAAAATGCCGGGAAAAAAGCAATGCACCAGTCAGTGCCTTACGTCGCGACAATGTGGTATTGGTTTGAATATCTGTGAGGCAGTCTGCTCCGCCATTTTGTTTAACGCGATCAATCCAGGCATGTGCAATGGTAGGTAAATCTCTGGTGTAAATCTGCCATGTATGAATAGAGAGTTCAAATACCGCCGCTTTTACTCGCGGTGCAGTGGCTTCAACTGGCAAAGGCTTAGCAAATGCGACAATCACTTCTCTGCGCAAACCTGTTGTCTGACGTAATGACTGTAAATTATCACTTGAGCGAGAGAAGCGACTCCCCCATAGACCACGTAAATAAAAAGGCAGGATGACACCATCAACCTCATGAACACAACGTTCAAAACCTTTTTTAAACTCACCTAACTGACCATTGCGACTAATTGCGCCTTCCGGAAAGAGGCAAACCACTTCGCCTTGCTTTAAGCGTTTATTAATCTCCTCCAGTGAGCCTCTACTACCGCTACTCGAAATAGGGATTACACCGAAGAGATCCAGAAACCACGATAAATACCAGCGTTGATAATATTTCTTTTCTATCACAAAGCCAACCGGACGTGGACTCGCAATCTGGATCATTGCCCAGTCCAGCCAGCTAATATGATTGCCCAGCATCAACACACCGCCTTGTGAGGGCATATTATCCAGCCCTTGAACATTGATACGATATTTACTGGAAAACATCGCACCAAACACATAACGCACCAAAGATTGCGGCAGTTTCCAGACGGTATAAATAGCCCCCGTCAAAGTAACTAGGGTCAATAAGTTCAGCAATACCTTGCTATGGATACCAGCAAGGGAAAATGCAACCGTAATAGCCAGAAAGCCAAGCATCACAACATTCTGTACCCAGTTATTGCCAGCAAGTACCGTCCCCAGATCCTGTACACGGGCATGAAACTGAATCAATGAATTAAGTGGAATAATAAATAAACCACCGAAGAAGCCAAAGGCAAGAATATCACCTGCCAACCAGCTGATTGATGACATTTGCGGTAATAAAAACAAGCTCACCACCATGCCCATTGCCCCAAGCGGGATCAAAGCCGTTTCAATATAATTATCGGAAATTTTACCCGCCAGCATAGAACCGGCAATAATACCCAGGCCGGAACAGGCAAGTAAACCCTGAATCACAATGGTACTCTCTATCGCCAGGACTTCTTTAGCAAAGGCAGGGAAAGTAGCCAACACTACCTGTGAGACACTCCAGAAAACCGACAGGCCCACAATTGAAAGCCAGATTCCCGAGTCAGCACGTAATAGTTTTATATTATTGTACAGCGTTCTTCCGGTGATATAGCGTGACCACCGAAAAGACGGCGCTTTATCGGGCTGTTCTAGCTCAGGTAATTGATAGGCAAAATACAGTTCTATAAGACTGACTAACACTAACAGCCAGCCAATAGGGGCAATCATACGCAGTATCTCTGCTTCCGTTCTAAACGTCTGCCCCTCCAGCATTTTTTCAAACAGTACCGAGAACACAAACATACCCAGTAAAATAGCAATAATCGTGATCGACTGCACCCAGCTATTAGCAGTCACAAGATGATTCTTGCCTGCTATTTCCCGGATATAGCCAAATTTTGCCGGTGAATAAAAGGCACTTTGCACTGCAAGCATAAAAGTCATCGCAAAAGCGAGTTTAAACCAGCCCAGATAATAAGAGGCAGTGATCATCAGCGTTAAGCCGACAACGGCCATGGCTGCCCTGCGCATAATCTGCGGTTTTTTGAAATGATCTGCCAGAAAGCCTGATGGGGTAAACAATAAAATAAAGGGCAATAAAATCAGGCCATTGACAATCGCGGTAAGAATCACCTGAGTACTTCCATCGTAGACTTTAAATACCGTATTTTGAATAATGATTTTATGCCCTAAATCAACAAATGCATTCAAAAAAACCATAGCAATAAATGCGATAAATCCTGTTGTTTTATAGAGTGAATTCATTATTTTTCCTTGGGCATAAAAAAGTTCATGCATTAATCTTAATAAAAATAACTAAATAAAGCTACTTGAAAACAAAAGTTGCATTATTTAGGATCTTAGGTATTAATACACGATACTTTACTAGGAGAGCATGCTAGTTATGGCACAAACAAAACAACTTATCGATGCCTTAAAACGCACTCTCAAAGCCCAGGGTTTATCTTATGTCGATGTGGCTAAGGAACTCAATTTATCAGAAGCCAGCGTAAAACGTTTATTTTCCCAGTCCAGTTTTTCCCTGGTCAGACTCGATAAAGTCTGTCAGCTGCTGGGCATGGAAATATCAGATCTAGTGACACAGATGCATAGCTATTCACACGCGATGGTGTCAGAACTATCGCTACAACAAGAACAGGAAATCGCCTCCGATACAGGCTTACTGCTGGTCACTGTCTGTATTCTAAACCGCTGGACGATGGCACAATTAATCGAGCATTATCATCTATCAGAACACCAGTGTATTCACTACCTGGCAGTATTAGATAGGCTACAGCTAATTGACTTATTAGCTGACAACCGCATCAAGCTACGTGTCGCAGCAAACTTCAAATGGATTGACAACGGCCCTATTCAGAAATTTTTTCAGCAAAAATTAGCGGCTGACTTTTTTAGTACCGAATTCACCCAGCAATATGAGCAACTAACCGTTATTAATGGAATGTTAAGCGCAGAGTCTATGGCGGTGTTTAATCGCAAATTGACACAATTAGCACG
>WTCN01000019.1 GCA_013138555.1 Methyloprofundus sp.
CTACGCACATGCTCATCACCATTTTTATTTTTAAGGATCATTTTTAAATCTGCGCTCATATCCCCCCAGCCCAGATCACGCTTATCCACCTCTTGCATGATTTGCAGACCTTTCTGCTCATCGGCAAAGCAAAGCCCTGACAACAGAAAAAATAATAAACTGACTACAATTTTTTTCATTTTTCTTTCTCCTAAATTTTTTGCTACGAAATACACGGTAAAAATATTAAGCCAACTTACGTGCCTTTCATGATTTCTCTTTGTTTTTAAAACCTTTTGTAGAACCCTATCACTCAGCTACGCTTTTTATCCAAAGTCATCAAAATAGGGGGTAAAAATAAAAAATCCATCAATAACGCAAACGCAATGGTAATCGCTGTCATTAAGCCCATACCACTGTTCATTAAAAAAGAAGATGTCGAAAGCACGATAAAACCACTGACCAGGACTAAAGAGGTCACCCATAATGCCACGCCTACAGTAGAAAAAGCGTAGCGAACTGCTTCATCTGAAGACATGCCTTTTTCAACTCTGGCACGGCGATATTTACTAATAAAATGTACCGTATCATCAACCACAATCCCAATCGTCATGCCGGTCACTACCGACAAGCCCAGCCCCACCTGCCCATCAACCAACCCCCAGATACCAAATGCCATACCCGCTGGTATTAAATTAGGGATTAAACTGATTAAACCCAATTTCACCGACTTAAAAGCAGCAATCAGAATAATCGAAATCAACACTAAAGCCGCTAATGAACCGATGAGCATACGTATAATATTACGCTGGCCTATATGTGAAAACATCAATACCGGGCTCGCTGCATTAATGGTGTATTCACTAAAATTTACATCCATCCAGTCATGGAAGCGCTGCTCAATATCCAGCATCTGCCGGGTTGATAAATTTTTCAGGCTGGCAATAACACGGATACCTGATTTATCAATATTAATTTGATCATTTAAATCCAGCCCATAGGGCAAAGACATTTCGTAGAGCAATAAATACTGTGCTGCAAGCTCCCGCTCTTCAGGCAATTTATACCATTGAGACTGATCACCATGCATATTCTTATTCAAACGTTTGAAGGTATCAGTAATACTATTCACATGCACTACTTCAGGCTGTTTCTCTAACCAAAGCTTAAACTGTTCGATTTTTGCTAAAAAATCAGGCTCACTAATACCACCAGGTGAGCCAGTATCAATCGAAAACTCAACATTATAGATACCACTTAAATTATCATTTAAAAAATCAGCGGCACGCCTGAACTCAATACTTTTATCAAAGTATTTTACAAACTCATCATTAATTTCATTAAGCGGAATAAAACTCATTAAGGACAATGCCAATAGACTATTTCCCAGCAATAAGGTTTTACGCTTTTTAATAACAAATGAGGCCAAGTGCTTCATTGGCACATTATCTAATTCATCTTTTAGTTTGACTCGTACGGGCAATAACATCATTAACGCAGGTAATAGCGTCACCGATAAAACCAAAGCAATGAGCACACCTAATGCAACAATATTACCCAGGTCCCTAAAGGGCGGTACATCACTAAAATTCAGACTCAAAAAACCAATCGCAGTAGTGACACTGGTTAATACAATCGGTTGAAAATTAATCCGCAAGCTTTCCTGCATAGCTCGTTTTTTCTCTTGCCCCAGGCGCATATTATGCAAGAAAGTCACTAATAAATGTACACAGTCAGCAACAGCCATGGTTAAAATAATCGTCGGAGCCATCGCCGAGGTAGGGGTTAATTTTATGCCAGCATAAATCGTCAGGCCCAGCGCAGCAATAATCGAAAAAACAATCAGCAAAATCACGCTGAATGTTGCGCTAAAAGAGCGTAAGCACAAAATTAACACCAGTAAAACAATAGCGTACATTAAAGGAATTAGCGTTGCATTATCTTTTAAGGATGCTTCCCCAAAAGCATTATTCATCATCACCATACCACCAAGATGTAGTGTCAAGTCAGGGTATTTAAGCTTAAAATCCGTCACCACTTGCCTAACGACTGCTGCAACTTCCATTGCCTCCATCGGATTGATACCAGGCAGTTGCATAACGACATTAATCCCCGTCACATGCCCTGTCTTTGAAACCAATCGATCTTTCAGCAAGGGCTCGTTTAAGGCAACCTGTTTTACATACTGTAATTGCTGATCAGTCATTTGTAGTGGCTGGCTGATTAAATCAGCAACAAGCAGATCATCTTCTTGCGCAATGGTATGTTGAAAATTACTAATCGAATCAACCCGACTGGAATAAGGTAACTGCCATCCCTGTTGCGTTAACTCCACAATCGCTTGCAGGTTTTTTCTGGTAAACACATCGGCATTTTCAGGCTCTACCAGAATCATCACATTATCACTTTTACTATAAGTGTTTTGCAATGCATCAAACGCTAATAACTGTGGATTATCTTCACCAAAAAATACCCGATAATTATTGGTAAACTCCAGCCCTTTAACCCCTACACCACTGACTCCGATAAAGATCAAACTCAATAGCAAAATCCACCAGGGGTGATTAACAGCAAAAGCACCTAGCCAGCTTGAGAACACATGTTTCTTCATTATTGTCATCCTTTAGATTTAATTCCATTCATTAATAAATTCAGTACATGCTCGGCAATAAAATCAAGCTGCTCATGCTCCGCCTGCCAGCCGGGTAGATGCCTGCTTAAAGGTTGCATTTGAATAATATCGCAAACCAGAGCAATAACACTCAGAGCTGAAAAATGTACTTGCCGTGATTCACTTAATTGCTCTATAACAGCCATTAAATGACAAAATTGTTCTTGAAATACTTCTTTAGCTAAAAGCTGCATACGCCCATCATCAGCATCAAGTAATTCCCTTTGCATTAAACGCCTAAAATCAACATCAGTGCTTAAGACCCGAACCAGACAACTAACGAATCGACTAAGCTTTTCGTCAGCCGCAAGCTCCGCTTGCCATACCTCGTCAAAGGCACTGGCCTGTTTGGCAAATGCAAAATGTACTGCATCCAGATACAAGGCCTGTTTATTGGGAAAATGATGATAAACAGCGGAAGTGCTCATATTGACTGACTTTGCAAGATCACGCATGGACATGCCCGAAAAACCCTGTTTAGAAAATAGGGTCACCGCTGTTTGTAAAATATATTCTTTAGAGCTCACAATACCTACCTAACGTTCGTTCGGTATTAATAATAAATTATTTTTATGCCTTGAGCAAGTGAAATAACGCGAATTAAGGCTTTGATGATAAACTATTAGTTTTGAATATTTAATTATAACCGTGCCAAAAACACTCCCCCGCATTGCCCTAACCCCTGGTGAACCCTCAGGCATTGGTCCTGATCTATGCATACAGCTTGCTCAGGAAAATCTAGCTTGCCAGCTCGTTGTCATTGCCGACCCCGAGTTACTAAAACAGCGTGCAGAACAACTGAACTTACCCATCAGCATCAAGCCATTTAATGCCCAGCAAGCTAGCACACAACATATTGCAGGGACATTGACTGTTTTACCTTGTTACCTGAATCAGCCAGCCGAATGTGGAAAATTAAATAAAAACAATAGCCACTATGTCGTGCAAACGATTGAAACCGCAACAAAAGGCTGTGTTTCCGGTTTATTTTCCGCAATGCTAACAGGACCGGTACATAAAGGAATTATTAATGATGCCGGCATCCCTTTTAGCGGACATACAGAGTATATTGCAGCAATTACCGGAGGGCATCCAGTGATGATGCTGGCAACAGAAGGCTTGCGTGTCGCCCTGGTAACCACCCACTTACCCTTAGCCGAGGTGAGTAAGGCCATCACCCAGGAAACATTAAGCACTGTTATCCATTTACTGGATTCGGATTTACGCCACCGCTTTGGACTTAAACAGCCGCATATATTAGTCTGTGGGCTTAACCCTCATGCGGGTGAAGGCGGACATCTTGGGCGCGAAGAAATTGAGGTTATCGAACCTGTTTTAGCGCAATGCCGTCAACAAGGTATCCATTTACAAGGCCCTCTTCCGGCTGATACCCTGTTTAATGAAAAATACCTGAGTACTGCTGATGCAGTACTGGCAATGTATCATGACCAGGGTTTACCGGTTTTAAAATACAAAGGCTTTGGTAAAGCCGTTAATATTACTTTAGGCTTACCGATTATTCGCACTTCTGTTGATCATGGCACCGCATTAGACCTGGCCGGATCGGGCAAGGCAGACGTAGGTAGCCTGGTTTATGCATTGCAAACCGCAATACAGATGTCTGATTGCCCTCCTGCATTAACCTTATAAATGCGGGAAGCTAATAACTTCCTTAGTCATTACTAACAATACACTATGGCACATAAAGCACGTAAACGTTTTGGTCAGAATTTTTTACATGATCATCATATTATCAGCAATATACTGGGTTCACTTTTTTATAGTCAAGACCAGCACTGGGTAGAAATTGGCCCTGGGCAAGGCGCACTCACTGAGCCACTATTAAAGAGCGGCGTAGAATTAGATGTAGTCGAACTTGACCGAGATCTAGTCACTTTCCTTAAAGTCAAATTTGAACACTATGACAAGCTCACCATCCACAGTTCTGATGCCTTAAAATTTGACTTTTCTGCATTGGCTAAAGCTGATGAAAAGCTACATATCCTGGGTAACCTCCCCTACAATATATCCACCCCACTAATGTTTCATTTACTGGAAAACACGCCCAGTATTGCCGATATGACTTTTATGTTACAAAAAGAAGTGGTAGATAGAATTTGTGCTGACCCGGGAAGTAAAAAATATGGACGACTCAGTGTGATGATGCAATACTACTGTGAAACGGAGCATTTATTCGATGTCCCACCGGAAAGTTTTAACCCACGTCCCAAAGTCATGTCTTCAATCGTTCGCCTTGTGCCACATGAACAGCCGCCGGTCATTATCGATTCGGTTAAAACACTCAATACCGTAGTGACTACGGCTTTTTCACAACGCCGTAAAACTTTACGCAATTCTCTGAAAAAGCTCATTACTGAAGCGGATATTATTGCATTAGATATAGACCCTACCCTGAGAGCAGAAACGATTTCTCTACAGGATTTTGCTAAACTGAGTCAATATATCAACCAGCACCCGTTAGAAGAAATCTTGTAGCAAATTTATTCTCATATAGAAAAAGGTATATTGTAAATGTCGAAAACAAAAAGCAAAAAAATCTGGATTGAATATTTACGTGTTTTAGCTATTATTGCTGTTATTACCATTCATGTAACGACAAGTACATATAATAATTTTGGCCAGATTGAATTGCTTAACTGGTTGTTTGCCAGTTTTTTAAATTCATTTTCGCGTTTTGCAGTTCCCATCTTTGTGATGGTCTCTGGTTGCGTATTGCTAGGCAGAGACGTTAAAATCAAAAAATTTTATGTTTCACGAGGAATGAGATTAATACCTGCTATTTTGTTTTGGTCACTTTTTTATGTTGCTTTCGACTATATATATAATAATCCTGACCTTAGCTCTATGCTGTGGAAATTAAAATTTGGAATTTTTATCTCAGGTCAATCATACTATCATTTATGGTATCTTTCGATGTATCTTTGTCTAATGCTTTTTTTTCCATTCATCAATAACTATATACTGGGAAGGAAGCCAAGTATAGAAGATTTCTATATTATTATTGGTATATTTTCTTTATTTATGATGTTAAATCAAATTTCAATTTTCATGAAAGAAGTACTTCATATAGGAATAACGTGGTTTAAATCGTTTCCTTGGTTTATCGGTTACTTTATTATCGGTTATTTTATTGATACTTATACTAATAAAATCAAGATTAGTAACCTTACCACTATCATTATTATTTTTATAATTCTTGCTTTAACCAATATCTTAAACTTTTATTCATCATCAGCCTTAGGCATAGTAAAAGATACTTTGATTATAAATAATGTTGGTATTTTTGATTTTATACTAACGATATCTATTTTTTATTTATTTTCGAATAATAGAGAAATTTTCAAAGAAAACAACTTAGTTTCTAGCATTTCATCAATGAGTTTTGGAATCTATCTGATCCATCCGGTCTTTATGGAGATTTTTTTCAGGAACTTAAACCCTTATGTTGAAACAACACTAGTTTATTTACCATTATTAGTCTTTATAACTTTTTCTTCATCATATTTGGCTATTCTAGTATTTACAAAATTTAAATGGTTTAAAGCGCTTTGCTAAGAAACAGAGGCTCACTGCCATTAAGTTAAGCCTATTTTACAATGTAGGATGGGCAAAGGAGCTTTATCCCGTGCCCATCATAGCGATGTGATGGGCACGCTACGCTTTGCCCATCC
>WTCN01000003.1 GCA_013138555.1 Methyloprofundus sp.
CCGAGGCGATAAAATAACAGCCAGACGCACACACATCCGAAGCCACGGCATAAATAGGCATATCCGGATTCTCAGATTTTATTTTTCTGATCTCATTAAAAACATAGGAAGATTGTACTGGGCTGCCCCCTGGGCTATTAACATGCAGAATAATCCCTTTAGTCTCTTCATTTTTAACAGCACTACGCAAAGCCTTAATAATAGAGTCAGCATTGGCTTCTTTACCCTCTGCTATCACTCCCGTAATATTAATAATAGCGGTATGCCCTTCACCGTCTCCATCACCGCCTAAACTTTGCTTAAATGTCGGATACATACTGATACTTAGAATAACAGCAAGATAAACAAACATTAAACTTTTAAAAAAAATTCCCCAGCGCCGAGCTCGTCGCTGCTCTGTTACTGCCGCAAAAGCCAGCTTTTCTATCGCTTCACGCTCCCAGCCCTTATTGTTATCATTTGCGTTTTCAGAACCGGGTTCATCCCACTGATTTTCAGTCACACTTTTCTCTCCTGATTTTTATCTGTAGAGCGGACCTTCAGCCCGCAATTCTTAGCATAAATTTTTTCAAACTTACACCCCTAATTTTAGGCCCAAACACTAAATTTCAAGTAATCATTGAAAATAATCAGCCCTCTTCATTTAGCTGATGACACTCAATTGACATCCTTCATATAAAACCCAAAGCTCTATAAGATGTGCTGAGGTACGAAGCGCATCCTATAGCATAATAAATAGAAAGCCCCTAAAAGAAAGAAGCTCAAATAATTTTATTTTTCTTTATCCAGCAAGGCCTGTAAATCATCCGCTAAAGGCGCCACCAGTTTTAGTATTTCACCTGTGACAGGATGTGCAAACTGTAATTTATGGGCATGTAAAAATAGGCGCTTATAGCCACGCTGTCTAAACGCTTTATTAGTCTCTTTATTACCATAACGCTCATCACCAATAATGGCATGACCTAACCATAGGGCATGCACGCGGATTTGATGCGTTCGCCCTGTAAAGGGTGACGCTTCGACCAATGTTGCATCCTGATAAACAGTAATACACTTAAACCGGGTCTGTGAAGGCTTGCCCGCAGAACTCACCTTGACCATGCGCTCCCCCCCCTGACTCACATTTTTTAACAAGGGCTGATCAACAATTATTTTTTTCTGCTCCCAGCGCCCCTCTAACAAGGCCAAATAGCTTTTTTTAACCCCATCACCTCGAAAGTACTCATGCAAGGTACGCAATGCACTCCGCTTTTTGGCAATGATTAAACAACCCGAGGTATCTCTATCCAAACGGTGTACCAGTTCCAGAAACCGACTTTCCGGGCGCATTTCACGTAAAGCCTCTATGACCCCTGAACTAATCCCTGAGCCTCCATGGACAGCAAAACCTGCGGGCTTATTAATGATTAAAATAGCATCATCTTCAAATAAAATACCCCGCTGCAAACTGGACTTAAGATATGCCGGAGCTGATATAAGCTCTTTGGGTTCTGCCATCCGCACAGGCGGAACCCTGACAATATCTCCCAGCATTAATTTACGCTTTGCATCACACCGGCCTTTATTGACACGCACCTCACCCTTACGAATAATACGATAAATACGGCTTTTAGGGACACCCTTTAGCAGTTTCACTAGAAAGTTATCAATACGCTGGCCCTCTAACGCATCAGTAATTTCAATAAACCGCACTTTAGCTACTACTTGCTTATCTTCTGATTTCATCCCTACATAATAGTAGAATTTAGGCTGGCATACTATAAGATTATTACATTAATCACTATAAAAGGTTATAATCCACTAGCTATAGAGCATAAAATGATATGCGCCTATAAATAGCGGCAAGTAACACAGCCAGTACAACTCTTTACCCAGGTGTTACTTGATATATTGCTGCTAAAACAATTTTTGGGTTTTTTCGCTCGACCCATGATGAGCGATACTCGACCTGATAAAGGCCGAATGATACAAAAAGACTGTTTTTGTCTTTCAATCCCCGTTGTAAAAATGTTGGACCAGATACCAGTAGAGCGCTACAACTCATGTTAGCAATGCTCCTGAGCCTCTGCTTTCCACATAGCAACACAAATTGTTTGATTGAAAGCCAGTATATAAGCCAGAGTGCGTAATTACTCAACACCTTGATTATATGCAATATTGTTATAAGCTCTAAGCCTTTTGTTTATTTTTCTGCATGCTATAAACTAAAAACATGCTGCGACACATTTAAAAATAAATAAATATCCTTATTTAGCTTTGTTATTCCTTTCCTGTCCTAACGGAAAGATAACACTAACAATAAAACAAGATCACCTGTATCTTCTGCACGGAATAAATAGGGTCAAATAAGGATTACTAAATGAAAAGAATGCTTATCAACGCCACACAGCCTGAAGAACTGCGTGTTGCATTGGTAGATGGTCAAAAGCTGTATGATTTTGACATAGAACACCCTTCACATGAACAAAAAAAATCTAATATATACAAAGGTATCATTACCCGCATTGAACCAAGCCTGGAAGCGGCTTTTGTCAATTACGGCGCTGATAAACATGGATTTTTACCTCTAAAAGAAGTTTCACCGGGCTCCGTCTTTTCGGATGATCCCAACCTTAGCCGCCAAAAAATTAAAGAGCTTTTGAAAGAAGGACAGGAAATTATTGTCCAGATTGAAAAAGAAGAGCGTGGTAACAAAGGTGCGGCGCTAACGACCTATATTAGCCTGGCGGGAACCTACCTTGTTTTAATGCCTAACAGCCCTAAGGCGGGCGGCATTTCACGACGCATAGAAGGTGAAACACGCAACGAACTACGTGATGCAATGGCTGGCCTGGAAGTTCCTGAAGATATGGGACTTATTGTACGCACCGCAGGCTGTGGTAAAAGTACCGAAGAATTACAGTGGGATTTAAACTACCTGCTACAATTATGGGAAGCAATTGACCGCTCCTCCAAAGAGCAAAACAATCCCTTTCTTATTTTTCAGGAAAGTAATGTTATTATTCGCGCACTACGTGATCATTTACGTGCCGATATAGATGAAATCCTTATTGACAAGGAGTCGTCTTTTAAATTAGTGCATACCTTTTTAAAACAGGTGATGCCGCACTACCTGAACAAAGCCAAGTTATACAGTGATGCAGTCCCCCTCTTTAATCGCTACCAGATTGAAACTCAGATTGAAACTGCTTATAGTCGCGAAGTCCCTCTGCCATCAGGCGGCGAACTGGTCATAGATCACACTGAAGCACTCACCTCAGTTGACATTAACTCGGCGCGCGCAACGAAAGGCAGTGACATTGAAGAAACGGCCTTCAACACCAACCTTGAAGCAGCCGATGAAATTGCACGTCAATTACGCTTACGTGATTTAGGCGGACTCTTTGTTATCGATTTCATTGATATGCTCGCCAATAAAAACCAGCGCGCTGTTGAAAATAGATTACGCGATGCATTAAAAATTGATCGCGCCCGTATTCAGACGAGCCGTATTTCACGCTTTGGCTTGCTAGAAATGTCTCGCCAACGTATACGGCCTTCATTAGGCGATACCACACAACTCACCTGCCCGCGCTGTAATGGTCAGGGTGAAATCCGTAATGTCGAGTCTGTCGCGTTATCGGTATTGCGCTTACTTGAAGAAGAGGCAATGAAAAATGGCACCGATAAGGTCATTGCTCATTTGCCGATTGAATGCGCCACTTTCTTACTAAATGAAAAGCGCCCCTCAATTGATCAAATTGAATCACGCCTGAAGGTACGCATTATTGTCTTACCTAGCAAGCACCTGGAAACACCCGCTTATGATATTGAGCGCATCAAATCAAAAGATGACGATGGCTCCACAGAATCTGCTAGCTATACACAGCTTAAAGCTGAAGAAATTACGCCACCTGAGTTTGCCAAACAATCAGCCCCTAAAGCCAAGCAAGCCGCGATCACGGAATTTTTACCTGATGCGCCCGCACCTGCACCCGTACAAAACAAAAAAACATCAGCAACCTTAATTAGTCGTTTTTGGCACAAACTGGTTGGCACTCCCGAAGAAACGGCAGAAAGCACAGAAAAGAGCAGTCAGCCTGAAAAAGCAGATAACGAAAGACCGTCAGGCAACCGCCGGAACCCAAATAACCGCAGAAATCGCAATAATAGAACGAATAATCGTGACCGGAATAAGTCACAAAACAATAGAGCAGACGACAAGCCAAAAAATCAAGACGCTACTCAGGCACAAGCCCAAAAACCGACACCTGAAAAAGATCAGCCCTCTGAAAATCAAGCTGAAACGACAGAAAACAAACCCAAAAATCAACCAAGAAAACCCAACCGAAGAGGTTACAACAGAAAACCAAGAGCACCTAAAGAAGCAACACAAAATAACAGTAATGTAGATCAAACGCCGACTAAAAAACCTGCCCCTAAGCAAGCTCAAGCTCAGGAAGCAAAAGAAGCAACACCGAACTACAATAAGAATACTGAAACACAGTCTTACTCAGCTAATTATGAAAAGACTATTGCTACCGCCAAGAGTGCTGAACCCGTCAGCTCAGAAAAGAAAACGACAAAAACTGAAGATTAGGCAAGAGTGGACAAGGCTTTTTAGCTCACCCTAGACTCCACATAACAGCAAATCCTTTAAAAGGGCATGCATGGAATCATTTTCTGTGTATGCCCTTTTCTTTTTACTGAGCATCCTGTAGTCAATACAGCACGTAGGTCGGAATAGCGCAGCGTTTTCCGACATCTTGGACAACACACTAAAGCATGGGTTATCACTCATGGGCAAAAAATACGATACTTACCCTTGTTTTTATATCATTCTTTTTTGTTTTGTGGATTGAATTTTGACGAACTATTTATCATCTCTGGTGGAAAACGCTGCGCTATTCCACCCTACGCGCTTTTTAACCTCTATCTTTAAAATATTTTATCTGTTATCATGGAGAAATTTTTTAGGTATTTTAAAGAGCACAACAAGCACATGGCAAAAGAAGATCAAATTGAAATGGACGGTACAATTACCGAAACCCTCCCCAACACAATGTTTAGAGTTGAACTAGAAAATGGGCATGTAATCACCGCACATATCTCAGGAAAAATGCGCAAGCATTATATTCGCATCTTAACCGGCGATAAAGTTAAAGTAGAAATGACCCCGTATGATTTAACCAAAGGACGCATAACATTCCGTATTCGTTAAAAAGTCTGTGACTATAGTGCGCCCCTGGCAATCAGCTAATTTTGTTCAGAAATACTCAGTTGTTTACTTTCTATACTAAACGCGAGATCCTTATTCTGCACAGTTACATGAACATGCCCCCCCTGATTCAGCTTACCGAATAGCAAATCATTTGCCAGAGGTTTTTTAATTTTATCCTGAATCAGTCGCGCCATGGGTCTTGCTCCCATTCTAGGGTCACAACCATGCTCTGCCAACCAGAGCCTGGCTTCTGCATCAAGACTGAAAGTCACATTTTTATCTAGCAACAAGGTTTCCAGTTCAAAAATAAATTTATCGACTACATTACCAACGATAGAAATATCCAGCGGTTTAAATTGAATAATAGCATCCAGCCGGTTTCTGAACTCGGGTGAAAAGGACTTCTCTACCACACGCAGACTATCGCTGGAGTGCTCTTGCTGAGTAAAGCCAATTGAGGCTCGACTCCCCTCTTGCGCACCCGCATTCGTTGTCATCACTAGGATAATATTTCTAAAATCTGCCTTACGCCCATTATTATCGGTTAAAGTACCGTGATCCATTACCTGCAATAATAAATTAAATACATCAGGGTGCGCCTTTTCGAGCTCGTCTAATAATAATACCGCATGAGGATGCTTATTCACCTGCTCGGTCAACAAGCCACCCTGATCATAACCAACATAACCAGGAGGAGCACCGATTAAGCGTGACACGGTATGACTCTCCATATATTCAGACATATCAAAGCGAATCAACTCCACCCCTAGCAGTTTTGCTAATTGCTTAGTTACTTCGGTCTTACCCACTCCCGTGGGGCCTGCAAATAAAAATGAACCAATGGTTTTGGTTACATCACGTAAACCTGCTCTGGATAAGGCAATGGCAGAGGACAAAGCAACAATCGCCTCATCCTGACCAAATACCAGCATTTTCAAGTTCTTCTCAAGATTTTTTAACTTATCCTGATCATTTGTCGAAACCGATTTAGGGGGGATTCTGGCAATTTTAGCCACAACTTCCTCAATCGCGTGAACATCAATCAAGTTATTCCGCTGCTCTTCAGACACCAGGCGCTGCTTAGCCCCCGCCTCATCAATCACATCAATGGCTTTATCTGGTAAAAATCGATCAGTAATATGTCTGGCAGACAGTTCTGCAGCAACACGTAGACTTTCTAAACTATATTTAAGCTCATGATGCTCCTCAAAGCGGCTCTTCAAGCCTTTTAAAATCAGAAATGTCTCATCAATCGTCGGCTCAACCACATCCACTTTCTGGAAGCGCCGCGCCAATGCATGATCTTTTTCAAAAATACCTCGGTATTCCTGGTAAGTCGTTGATCCAATACAACGCAAATGACCCGAAGCCAAAGCAGGTTTAATTAAATTAGACGCATCCATCACCCCACCAGAAGCAGAACCCGCCCCAATAATAGTATGAATCTCATCAATAAATAAAATAGCGCTGGTATCTTCTTTCAGCTGGTTCATCAACGCTTTCAGACGCTTTTCAAAATCACCGCGATATTTGGTTCCCGCAACCAAAGCCCCCAAATCCAGAGAATAAATAGTGCAACCATATAAAATCTCAGGTATATCTTCTTCAACAATTTTCTTGGCCAGGCCTTCCGCAATGGCAGTTTTACCCACACCCGCCTCACCAACTAATAATGGGTTGTTTTTACGCCGACGACATAATACCTGTATGGTACGCTCCAATTCCAGTTCACGCCCAATAAGCGGATCAATATTCCCCGCCACAGCCTCCTGATTAAGGTTAGTCGTATATTTATCTAAAGGGCTTTCCGCGACTTCCTGTCCGGTATCGACCGTTTCTTCCTTTTGCTCCTGCGTCTCATTCTCCACTTTTGATAGCCCATGGGATAAATAATTCACCACATCCAGCCGCTGCACATCCTGTTTATTCAATAAATATACAGCATGCGAGTCTTGTTCGCTAAACAGGGCAACCAGCAAATTCGCACCATCAACCTCTTTTTTATCAGAGGCCTGGGCATGAAAAACAGCTCTTTGCAAAACACGCTGAAAACCTAGTGTAGGCTGCGTTTCCCGTTGCCCCTCTCCAGACAGCAAGCTAATTGTCTCATCAATAAACTGTGCCAACTCACCACGTAAAAGCGGAATATCACAGACACATTCAGATAACACCTGAACGGCATTAGCATTATCCAGCAATGCTAATAGCAAATGCTCAACAGTAATAAACTCATGCCGCTTCTCATGCGCCGAAACAAACGCCATATTTAAGGTTACTTCAAGGTCTTTACTTAACATAATAAAAGCTCCTGTCGCTTTCTAAGCTTCTTCCATCGCACACATTAGGGGGTGTTGATTTTCACGCGAATAATTATTCACTATCTCAACTTTCGTTTCCGCCACATCTCTGGAAAACACACCACACACTCCGACACCTTGCGTATGCACGTGCAGCATTACCTGTGTCGCCGAATCTTCTGTCATAGAAAAAAAATCAACCAGAACTTCGATCACAAAATCCATCGGTGTGAAATCATCATTTAAAAGGATCACTTTAAATAAAGGGGGTTTTTTTAATTTTGGTTTTGCTTCCTGTACAGCAACCGCATCATCATGATCTGCCGCAGGGTTATAATCACTCATCTGACTCTACACTCTAATATTAGACTATATTATTAATCTTGAGGTGAAATCCTCAAATTCAATTCTTATTAAAGTATAATAGCCTTAAATCAGCCAAACAACAGCCCTTTTTTTAAAACTAACGGAAAATTCATGGTTTGGAAACCTCATGTCACAGTGGCAGCAATTATTGAGCGTAATCATCAATTCCTTTTAGTCGAAGAGCACACCTCAAATGGCCTGGCCTTCAACCAGCCCGCAGGGCATCTGGAACCCGGTGAAAGCCTCTTTGATGCAGTACAGCGAGAAGTCAACGAAGAGACTGCCTGGCAATTTACACCGGAATATATTGCTGCCATACAACTCTGGCGTAAAAACCCTGATATGCCCAGCTTTCTCCGAGTCTGCTTTGCAGGGACATGTCATAGCTTTCAGGAAGAACAGGCATTGGATGAAGGCATTATGGCAACACACTGGTTGGCACGCGATGAAATTGCTGCCAAAAAAAACGCATTACGCAGTCCTTTAGTTCTCACCACTATCGACCAATACCTACAAGGCGAGCGTCACCCGCTTAGCCTATTGAAAACCTTTATAGATTTAGAATAAATAATGAGTAAAAATATCATCGTCGGCATGTCAGGAGGCGTAGACTCTTCCGTCACCGCAGCTTTATTATTAGAACAAGGCCATCAGGTCACTGGCGTGTTTATGAAAAACTGGGATGAAGATGATGGCAGCGAAGAATGTACCGCTATTCAGGATCTCGCGGATGCCCAGCAAGTTAGCGATGCCCTCGGGATAGAATTAAAAACGGTAAATTTTGCCAGTGAATACTGGGACGATGTTTTTGAAGTCTTTCTCGCAGAATTTGCCGCAGGACGCACCCCTAACCCGGATATTCTGTGCAATAAACACGTAAAATTTAAAGCTTTTCTGGATTATGCGACCGAGGACCTAGGTGCTGAATATATTGCCACCGGCCACTATGCACGCATTAGAGAAGACAACGGTGAGTTTTATTTACTCAAAGGCCTAGACCCCAGCAAAGAACAAAGTTACTTTTTATATACACTGGGGCAGCAAGCCTTAGCAAAAAGCTTATTCCCGATAGGTCACCTGCATAAAACCGAAATCCGTAAAATAGCCGAAAAATACGGCTTTGCTAACCATCTTAAAAAAGATAGTACCGGCATTTGTTTTATTGGAGAACGTAAATTTAAAGAATTCCTGCAACGCTATTTACCTACCCAGCCAGGCGAAATGCGCACCCCTGACGGACAATACATTGCTCAGCATTCGGGACTTATGTATTACACTCTGGGGCAACGTCAGGGACTCGGCATTGGTGGCGTTAAAAACGCGCCTGATGAACCCTGGTACGTTCTGGACAAAGATCTGGACAACAACATATTAATTGTCGGACAAGGCCACAATCACCCCTTAATGCTACACAATGTATTAGAAGCGAACCAATTAGACTGGTGCAGCAATCAGCCATTAACCAAAACCATACATTGTGCTGCTAAAACCCGTTATCGGCAGACAGACCAGAGCTGTACAATTATCCCTTTGAGCGAAAATAAAATCAAAGTCATTTTTGCACAACAGCAAAGAGCCATCACCCCAGGGCAATCGGTGGTATTTTATGATGGCGAGGTGTGCTTAGGCGGCGGAATTATTGAAACCAAATACAACGAATAATAAACGACAGGCCTTAAAAAGCATAACTACTCACCCTCAATAACAAACAGGCACAAAAAAGGGAGGCCAAAGCCTCCCTTTTTTTATACTGCTCTTACGCCAGCCTATCTAATCACAACCTTGGTAGATACGCGTATACCATCTATAACAGCCGCATAATCTGACTCGCCTAATGCTCTTGCAATATTCGCTTGTGCAAGTTTAGCCTTTTCCTTATCATCATTCGTCTGACGACCATCTGTAACACTCAATAAGTTTACAACAGTTTGATCACCCTGCGGAGAATCCACGACAATAACGGTCGATTTACCTGAAACCGGCTTCGCTGCTTTAAAAACCGCCTGATTAACCGGCCAAGACACCTCTTTACTATCACGACGTAAGCTAGCCACTGCCCCTACAGTGAGCTCTAACTCTTTTACAGCCTCGGTAATCGTTGCGCCCGCCTGTAAAGCCTGCTTAACTTTTTCCGCCTCTTGTTGCGCCTTATCCTTAGCCTGCTGATTTTGAAGCGCAGCAACAATAACACCCTGCACTTCTGTCAAAGCTTTAGTTTCAGAAGGCTGATGCTCTAATAAACGCAGCACCACTAAACGATCTTCACCTAACTCGACTGGCTCACTGTTATTACCTTGTAAAACAGCCTCAGAAAAAGCAATATTTCTAATGGCAGCTTCACTGGCAACCGTGCTTCCAGAATCTCGTGTAAAAAGTTCAGTTTGTTTAATTTTCAGCCCCAGATCTTCAGAGACGATTAACAAATTATCTGAATTTTCAAAACTCAACTCAGTTAGTGACTCACCTAACTCATAAAATACTGTTTCTGCTTCAGTTCTTTTAACTGCCTGTATAAGCTCTTCTTTAACCTCAGCAAGCGCTTTAGTTTCTGTAGGCACGAGCTCTGTTACAGTAATAAGATGATACCCAAAAGCTGACTTGACTGGCTTTGATACCTCATCCAGCGCCAGTTTAGCGGCCACTTTTTCAAATTCAGGATCCATGCCACCTACAACAAACAAGCCTAAGTCACCACCATTCTTCGCCGTTAACGTGTCGTCAGACAGCTCCTCTGCCAGCACAGCAAACGCTTCCTGAGCCAGACGTAACTGGGCAGCCTGCGCTTTAGCCAAAGCTTGCTCTTCAGTCGTATCTTTGGTTTTGGCAAAAAGTATATGACTAATTTTACGCCGCTCTTTTGCCGAATAAAGCTCTATATTATCTTGATAATAATTTTCTATCTGCTCTTCTGTCGGCGCAACATCTTCCATTAACTCAGAGATAGACAGCTCTACATATTCAACTGATACTTGCTCGGCAGTCTGAAAGGTAGTGGCATTCTGCTGATAATAGGCATTAATGTCTTCAGCCGAAGGCTCAGCTATCACTGGCGTTACTTTAATAGTCGCGTACTCGATTTTTCTGCTTTGATTTTGAATCTTAAAAAAGCGTACGATATCTTGCTCTGAGACAAAACTGGTCTCGGTAACTGCCTTTTGGTATTGCTCCATCAGCAATGCTTTACGAATGCGGTTAACAAACTGCGCCGAAGACATCCCCTGCTGTCCTAGCAGTGTTTCATATTGTTTTTTATCAAACTGACCATTATTCTGGAAGTATTGCAGTGAAGCAATAAACTTACGCACCGCTTCATCGGTTATTGAAAGGTTTTCAGCAGTCACATGCTGCAATAACAGCTCATCACGAATTAATTTCTCTACTGCCTGTTTTTGCAACATTTCTTCAGGCAACTGCATCTCTGCATATTGCTGCTTAAATTGCGCATAAGCCTGACTCACATCACGTTGAACAAACTCTTTATCACCCACAATAATGACAGCATTCTCCTGCCCGCCATCGGTATAATTTTGCAGCCCCCATAATGCAAAGGGCACACAAATTAATATCAAAATTACCCAGGCAAAAGTACCTTGTGTTTTTTCTCTTATTTCTGTCAGCATCAAATTAGCCTTATTCGATTAATTAACTTAGGTTTATATACTTCACATAATA
>WTCN01000067.1 GCA_013138555.1 Methyloprofundus sp.
CACCGTACTGTTGCTGTATCGCACGCACGGCCTTAAATCTGTCCTGTAATATCTCGGCTGTTGAGCACTGTAATAAACGGGCTGCTTCACCAGGGTGTGGTGTTAAAATCCAGTTTTCAGAATAAGATGGCTCTTTAGCCAGTAAATTTAACGCGTCGGCATCAATAACCCGTGGTAGATCCAGTGCCACCAATGTCGGCCAAATGCTTTTCGCCCATTGCTGCTGAGCTAGACCGGGGCCAAAAACCAGAACGCTTGCTTTATCACATAGGCTGGATATATCAGACAACTGCTCTAATGCATGGCCCATTAATTCAGGACGAAATAAATGCACTTGTAGAGCATGCTCTCTACGCGTTGCAACACTCACCAATCCTGCGCCTGTGTTTAAAGCGGCTGCCGCTGCCAGGTGCACTGCCCCTGCATAGCCATAATCACCGCCAACCACCAGTACATGCCCAAAACTTCCTTTATGTGCACTGGCTTTGCGCTTAGCCAGTAGAGGTAATGATAATAGGCTTTCCTGACTCGACACACTTTGAATAATGGACTGCGGTACAGCCAGGTCTGAAAACAGTAATAGCCCGCAATAATCCGCTGCCAGGCCGGTAAACAGCCCTTTTTTTAATACGATAAAAGTAATAGTCATGGTGGCATTAATCGCACAACCCATCACATTGCCGGTGTCTGCATGGAGGCCTGATGGAATATCAATAGCGAATACCGGGACAGACAACTGATTAATATGCGCAATAGCTGTAGCAAATGTCCCTGACACAGTACGATCCAAGCCCGTGCCAAAAATACCATCGACCACGATATCGGCGCTATTATCAATAAGCTGGTAATCCTTTAATATTACTCCCCCGGCATTAACAAAGGCCTGTTTTGCCAGTGCCGCATCAGCTGTTAATTTTCCTTCTGCGACTAAAGAAACCAGCTGTACGCTATACCCTGCTTTTAGGGCAATAGCTGCGATTAAATACGCATCACCGGCATTATTGCCTGCGCCACAGAGCAACGCTAATTTTTTTGCATCGGGATAATGCTTTTGTATGGCTTTAAAGCCTGCTTCTGCCGCCTTAGTCATCAATTGAAAGCCTGTTATACTAGGTAGCTCTTGAGCTATTCGATCGATGTCTCTGGCTTGCTGTGCTGAATACAGTGTCGTGGGTAATGGTTGCATATTAAGGAGATCAATGATAATAATGACAACATTATAAAATGAATCAGGCAATGAATGAACTGTCCCAACAAATAAAACACTGGGGCTATGAACTGGGTTTTCAACAAGTTGGCATTAGCGATACCAATCTGCAGCAAGCTGAACAACGCCTGCAACACTGGCTGGCACAGGGTTACCATGCGGATATGGAGTATATGCACAAGCATGGTTTAAAACGTAGCCGCCCGGCTCTTTTACAGCCAGAAACTGTCAGTATTATTTCAGTACGCATGGATTATTTGCCAGAAGCTCAGGAAAACATAGAAACGACAGTCAATAACCCTGTTGCCGCTTTTATTTCCCGTTATGCCCTAGGCCGGGATTACCATAAGGTTTTACGTAAACGTTTACAAAAACTCGCCCAACGTATCGAACAGGAAGTGGGAGTATTTGGCTATCGTGCCTTTGTTGATTCTGCGCCTGTCCTTGAAAAAGCCATTGCAGAAAAAGCGGGCTTAGGCTGGATAGGTAAACACAGTAATATTATTAATAAAAAAGCAGGGTCCTGGTTTTTTTTAGGTGAAATCTATACCTCTCTTCCCTTATCAATTGATGTACCTAGTAACAACCATTGCGGTCAATGCTCGGCCTGTCTTGATATTTGCCCTACCCAGGCTATCGTAGCACCCTATCAGGTTGATGCAAGACGCTGTATTTCATATCTGACTATTGAACTTAAGGGCTCTATTCCCGAAGACTTAAGGCCTTTAATGGGAAATCGTATTTATGGCTGTGATGATTGCCAGTTAATCTGCCCCTGGAATCGTTTTGCCCGAATCACAAAAGAAACTGACTTTAGCCCTAGACATAATCTAAATGCTCAACACCTGATTGAATTATTTAACTGGACAGAAGCACAATTTCTCCGTAAAACAGAAGGCTCTGCTATCAGACGTATAGGCCATGAACAGTGGCAGCGTAATATTGCTGTCGCTCTGGGTAATGCCCCTGCTACACAAATAGTTAAGCAGGCTTTAAATAATAAAATAAACCATCCATCCGAACTCGTCAGGGAACATGTACACTGGGCACTAAAATCAATTACTCAGAAATAAAAGGGCTTTAGCTTTTTACGCCATATCCAATAGCTAAAGAATACTTACATATTTATATGAATACTTTATAATAAAAACTTATTTCTGGACCTAGCAAAAAAAGGCATTTATGAACAAAAAAGCAATTTCACTGATCTTTTTATTTTCCACATCGGTACAAGCGCAAAATTTATTAGAGACCTATGACCTTGCGCTACAAAATGACCCTTTTTTACGCCAGTCACTCGCCAATAAAATGGCCGTAGGCGAGACCAAGGACCAAAGTATTGCCAGGCTATTACCAACGATAAGTGCCGGGGCTTCCACTGGTTACAACTGGACACATCAGGAAACTAAATTTCAAAAGGAATTCAACCAACCAGCCACAAACAACTTTTGGGACAGTCAATTTTCGATTAACCTGGTACAACCTGTTTTTCATTATGATATGTGGGTGCAATTATCACAATCAGAAAAGCAGATTGCTCAGGCGGATGCCAGTTATCTTGCCGAACAACAAAATTTAATTCTTAAAACGACCAGTGCTTATTTTGATGTTTTAGCTGCACAGGATGATCTCACTTTCTCTATCTCTCAAAAGAAAACCATCGCTAGGCAGCTAGAGCAAGCGCAACAACGATTTGAAGTTGGACTTATTGCCATTACCGATGTTTATGAAGCGCAAGCGGGTTATGATCAAAGTAGATCAGATGTCATTGCTGCTGAGAATGATGTGGCAAATGCCAAGGAAGCTTTAAAAGTCATTATTGGACCACACTTTTCTGAACTCAACAAATTAGGCAAGACATTACCCTTACCAAAACCAGTCCCGGATAATATAGAGGAATGGAATACCCAGGCCTTGAATCAAAACCTACAAATTCTGGTAGCTCGAAGCGAGTCAGAAATTATTCAGGATAATATTGATTTTCAACGTAGCGGCCATTATCCAACATTAGATATAGTCGGGCAAGCGGGTGTTAATGATACGACTGGAAACTTTTGGCAGCAAGGGAATAGCGAAAACATAGGCTTGCAATTAAATATCCCGCTCTTTGAAGGTGGTGCGGTTAATTCCAGAACACGCCAGGCTGAATATCAATACGTCGAAGCAAAAGAAAATTTAATTTCCACGCAACGAGCCGTCACTCAAGAAGTGAAAAATTCCTACCGGGGTGTGATCGCGAGTATTAGTCAGGTCGAAGCATTAAAGTCTGCAGTCCACTCAGGAAAAAGTGCTCTAGAGGCAACTGAAGCAGGTTTTGACGTAGGCACAAGAACCATGATTGATGTTTTAAACGCGACCAGAAACTATACAGATGCACAAAGTAAGTATGCTAAGTCTCGCTATGCTTATCTGGTTAATGGCATACGCTTAAAAAATGCGGCGAGCACTTTAAGTATTACTGACCTAGAAGCGATTAACCGCTATTTGAAGTAATAACGGACTTTAACCTACACGTACAATCCATGTGCTATACGTGTAGACTCTAAAGAGACTGTGAAAGTATTATGTGTAGGTTGGGGTGAAGCATGAACCCCAACAACCAATGCCATGTAAGTTATTGATTATTGGGGTTCGCAAGCTCACCCCAACCTACGGAATCTATCTTTTTAGATATATTATTGAATACTTTCACAGTCTCTAAAGCCTACTCCCCTTCCATGTGCGCTGTCTTACATTGCTAAGAAAATGACAGGGTATCCCGCGTTAAGTTCATAGCCACCCCGCTTATTTAGCTAACGATAATGCACACGTTATTAAGCCTCCATTGCAAAGTTCTGAACGTCACTTGATACCCGTCCCTGTATTAAGGCCAGTTTCTGCAACATCACTGCCTGTCATAATCAACAGAAAAAACGCTTTCAATAGACCAGACGTAGTATAAATACAATACTAGGTTTCTTAATGGCAAGAATACCGTAAAATACAACACAAACAGAAACACCCATTAATTAATCTAGCATATAATCATTTTATACGACGACACGACAAACTGATTTATATTTCTAATAAACGAGACCCAATTTACAATGACTAAATCGACAATCCTCACTGGTATCACAACGACAGGCACACCACACCTAGGTAATTATGTTGGTGCTATACGCCCTGCTATTGAAGCAAGCAAAGATGCCAATGCCAACCCATTCTATTTTTTAGCTGATTATCATGCCTTAATTAAATGCAGTGAACCCGAAAAGGTACGTCAATCAAGTTTAGAAATTGCAGCAACCTGGCTCGCTTTAGGACTAGATACTAAAAATGCAACTTTTTATCGCCAGTCAGATGTGCCTGAAATCATGGAACTCACCTGGATGCTAACCTGTGTGACTGCCAAAGGTTTAATGAACCGCTCTCATGCTTACAAGGCAGTTGTTGCAGAAAATGAAACGGCAGCGAATACTGATCCAGACAAAGGGGTTACCATGGGCTTATTCAGCTACCCTATTCTAATGGCTGCCGACATCCTTATTTTTAATGCAAATAAAGTCCCCGTAGGTAAGGACCAGATTCAACATATCGAAATGGCGCGCGATATAGCAGCACGATTTAACCATAACTATGGAGAGCATTTTAAAATGCCTGAAGCGGTTGTGGGTGATAACGCGGCCACATTATTAGCCCTGGATGGGCGCAAGATGAGTAAAAGCTACAACAATACGATTCCTTTATTTGCGCCTGAGAAAAAATTAAAAAAATTGATTAATAAAATCAAAACCAATTCATTAGAGCCCGGTGAACCTAAAGACCCAACTGACTGCACATTATTCAGTACCTATCAGGCATTCGCCAGTAAACATGAAGTAGCTGAAATTCGCCAGCGTTACGCAGAGGGCATCGCCTGGGGTGAAATGAAGAGAGTATTGTTTGAAAAAATTAATGACCATATCATCCCGGCCAGAGAGCGTTACGAAGCTCTCATTCAGGAGCCAGCCCATATCGAACAACAATTACAGGAAGGGGCAGAAAAAGCACGCGCCATTAGCGCCCCGTTCCTACTTGAATTACGTAAAGCTGTAGGTATTCAGAAAATCATATAGCAACCCACTAGTATTGCACTTCTTAAATAACCGGTAAATTGGGACGCAGACTAAAGCCTGCGCCCCTTTTTTTAAAAGATATAGTACTAATACCTCATTTAACACAGGAAGACCAATGACATTAAAAAACTTATCTCTACTCTTTATTCTCTGCACCCTACTACCTGGCTGTTCAAAAATGTACTACAGTACGCTCGATTCAATGGGGATTCCCAAGCGAGATATCATGGTACACCGGGTTGAAAAAGCACGAGATACACAGGAAGAAACCAAAGAACAGTTTCAAACAGCGCTGGAACAATTCACCGCAGTGACCAACTTTACCGGCGGAGATCTGGAAAAGGTATACAACAAGCTTAACAAAGAATACCTTGCCAGTGTCGATCAGGCCGACGAAGTCAATAAACGCATTAAAGATATCGAAGACGTATCAAGCGCTCTTTTTGAAGAATGGAACCAGGAACTGAGCCAATACACTAGTGCATCTTTAAAGAGCAATAGCCAACGCCAGTTAAATGATACCAAGAAACAATACCGGCAACTTATTTCTTCAATGAAACGCGCAGAGAAGAAAATTAAGCCTGTACTGGCTGTTTTTAAGGATCAGGTTTTATATTTAAAACACAACCTAAATGCACAGGCGATTTCCTCGCTTAAAGGAGAATTAAGCGCAATTGAATCTGATGTATCCGTACTGATCAGCGCAATGGAACAATCAATTGATGAAGCCAACTCGTTTATTAAAACAATGGAAAAGAAGTCGTAACTTCTCATTATCCACTGGCATCTGAGCCATGCAGAACCCATCATCCCCGCATGCTGTTAGCGGGGATGACGAGCGGCGTAATATTATTTACCCCATTAATAATGAGAAGTTACAATAAGACTTCCTAAATATTTCAAAGAAATAGCCTTTCTTATTTCACTCTCATTTCAATTTTGTGGTGCGCAATTCCTTCCTCCATATAACCCGCGCCAATAACTTGATAACCAAGCTTTTCATAAAACGGCAACGCATGATCCTGGGCAGACATAACAATAAAGCTAATATCTGGCATGCGTTTTAAAATACTCTCTATATGTAAGACCAGCGCCCTTCCCGCCCCTTGCCCCCTGCAATGCTTTAAAACAGCGATTCTTTCTATCTTTCCCGTTTGCCCCTCAAGAATACGACAGCGTGCTGTTCCCGCCAGTTCGTCGTTCACCCAACATAAAAAATGCATTGCCTCATCTTCCAGCGGGTCAAATTCATTTTTTGCCGGGCAGTTTTGTTCCTGAATAAAAACCAGCGTACGCACGTAAGCGGCATAAGCATAATGCTGCCATGTCTTTATTTGTTCAACTTTAATATTCATTATAATTTGACATAATACCGTATATCTCGTTCACTTAAATTATTATGAAATGGCATGATCAACGGTGTTAAACTGTCCTGCATCATCACTGATAATTGAAAAGTCTGAGGGAACACCCTTTTTGTAGCATATATTCAATGTCACTTAGAAGCTGTGTGAAGCACTTTGATAAACATAAAAAAGCTGGAAGAAAATTTCTTCCAGCTTTTTCTTATCAAATTTTAATCATCACAACATCCGTCATCTTTAAGTTTAATTCCTAGGATGATTTCATTAATTCTGGCATTCTTAACCTTTTTACCTTTGAATCCTAAACATTCAATTAAGTTTTGTGCTTCATCATTGCAATTTGGTTTGCAACCTGACTTGCTATTGTGTGGGGTTTTAATACTTGGGTCGAGGCGGTAAGTCATACCACCAATCAAGTTATCATCAGCAAGTGTATCAATACGAATATCTACTGATGCTTCTGCTTCAACTTGTTCTACGCTGAAGTTACTCCCTGGGTGTAATCTTATAACCATTTCACGTTGTGCACCAGAAGCTAGTTCAAATTGATTGTTTGCTAAGCCATCAAAAGTGAGACACCAACCATTATCTTTGAGCAATTCAGGTAACATAATTTTCATGTCGATGGTGGCTCTGCGTGGATTAGGGTTGCGCACCCAAAAACTAAATCCGCTGAGCCCTGCCATTAAACCTTCACTTCCACCCCCACCAGGAACAGGGTAAACATTACGTTGTGCGATATTATTATCATTAGACACTAGACGCCATAAAGGAATTGATTCACCAGCAGTAAATTTATCGATATTGGACGCGTCTCCATCTGCAGAAGCAACCATCAATATACAGTCGTGCCCATAGGCATTTGTATTAGGTGTCCACTCAAAAGGGCCGACTATTTTTTCTTCACTATTATTTGCTCCCAGTGTTCCAGCAGCTATTTGTGATGTAGTAAATGACTCAAAATCTGCAGGCCATAACAAACCAGCCCCTGGTTTTGTGTGAAAGCCTTTCACAACAACATTGTTTGCCTGCTGTGTGCCTCGGTTTTTAACTTTTACATAGATAAAATTTGTTGATCCCAATTCTGGTTCCTGGTGAGTAGATAAGCCATCGGCAATACGCCTGTTCCAAACAGTTGTTGTATGCCAATGAACCGCTTGATAATCATATTCACCATTTCGGCCATCATTAATATAGACATCTACATCGGGTGGATTACCTGCAGTTGTCACTGATCCATATCCAGGGCCACCATTAACAATCAGCGGATTCTGGTATTCACCCTGTTGTTCAAATGCCCAACGTATAACTTTGTTATATGCTCCACCAAAGATACCTTCAGAAGTCCAGTTGAGCGCATCCACTGTGATTAGTTCCTCAGCGAACTCACGTGCATAATTTGGATTTGATGCAGGCGTAAGGTTTTGGATCGCACGAAAAATCAGGTAAAGCATCATGCGAGAAGCAAACTTTCTACGACCTAAATTATTAGAATCACCACCAATGGCACGATAAATATTAAAGTGTGTTGTAGCAAGAATTTCTTCAGAATTATAGCCACCATTATCTTTAGAACCACCCCATGCCCAGCCCGATGCAACATCACGATCAAATCGACGGTGTAATGATGGATGCCACGGCACATAAGTAAAACGAAGATCTCCAGGTTTGTTGACCAGGGTTCCATCAACGCCTTTACAGTTGGATTCCGGATCAAAATAAATACCAGAAAGACCGTCACCAGCACTGTGGGCAAAGCCGAAATTAGGACCACCTACACCTTCATACAAAATACCATGACCACAAACTTCGTGCCAATGAACACGAGGATCACATGCCCGGCCAAGTTTATTGACCAAATCTGTCGTATCCATTAAGCCATATCCAGAATGACCAATACCTCCTAATCCATTACCAACACAATGGGCATTGATATAATCAAAACAGCGAATATCAACGGGTATGGGAAATGTTGTATTACTAAAATAAGTTGGAATATCAAAACCTAAATCAGCCATTTCACGGAAGATGCGGTCAACATGAAAATAGCCACTCACTGAAGCAAAATTGTCTGTTCGGGTTTCGTAATCAAAGTCTGTTCCTGTTGTTTCTGTTGGTGGCACAATATCCGGCCCCTCGACTTGAGTGACCTCTACATATGTTCCTTTAAGTGATTCAACGCCACCCACAGGTGCATCCAGATTTTGTAAAACAACATCATCTTGATGGGGATCTAAAGTTGCACTGCTGCTGGCTGAGTTAAGTGCTGTATTTCCAGTTTTTGTGATGGGGTCATTTTCAAATACCATAGCATTGACATTACCACTGAGTGCACGCAGATAAAGTACAGAATTTGTTTCGGGCTCAACCAGAGCACGCCATACCATATGTTCATTACCTGTTTTTATCTCAAAAGTTACTTCGGCCACAAGATAATATTCACCATCCTTTATGCTTTTGTCAACAGATGTTAATGTTAAAGAAGGCACATGCCGGTCAATAGGCTCCTCCCCAATCGTTTTTTTAACTTTGTCATCAATATCTGGCTTTTCTTCTTTTGCAAAACGGTCGTTAGAATCGTACTTGTAAATCCAGAACCTTCCACGAATAAAGCGTACTTTTTCACGGGGGGAGTTAGCTTCAGATTTACTTTCATCCTTGTGAGGCGTAGTTAAATTAGCAATATAACGAACATAAGACGAGGCTTCGATGTTTTCTGTTTCATCAAAAACTTCACCAGCCTTATGACTTGCAGTAAGCATATTCGTGGCAGTAAATAACTTAGTATATTGATCAATAATTTTTTGAGAGGGTAGTTTTGCTGAAATACTCTCATGGCTAGTATCTACTGAACGAATTACTCTGCTTGGGCCTTGTTTAACAGTTACTTTAAAGCCAGCATTCCATACCGGTGTATTCATATATGTTTGTGCAAAACTCAAGGTAGTCGCATCGAAATGCCGTTTTTCTTCAGCAACCTGATACTCAATATCCTTTTGTACTGGAAGTAAGTGATTAACTTTCTGATACAAGCTATTAAGCTGGCTTATCGGGACATTAAAAATACCCGCTACATTCTTGAAATAACTGACAGCAGTATCCTTGATACCTATTTTATCTGATTCCCAATATTCTTGAGAGTGGCGAATTGCACGAACTCTTTTTTTATTATCGGTTAATACATGTGCTTTAAGTTCCGGTTTATATTGTTCTTTCATAACATTACCTCTGGGAAAAGTTTATTCATTCATTCTTGTTTACTACTCGATTTCCGAACTCCTTTTCTTCACTTTCCTGACTGATTTCATTGTTTTTGTTTTAGGTTTTTGAATATTTATCTGCACAGCAATACCGCCAAGAACCTGACCATTTTCTCCTCGTTGCAAAAGATTAAATTCAATTTTCTCTCCAGGTTTTACATTTTTGGGGACGGTAAATCTTAGAATAGTGCGAACAATTTGACCTGCACGCAAAGCGATTCCAATGCCACTATCCTGTTCCTGGTCAAAGACAATTGTTGACCCATGTGTTTTCTCATTTTCAATATGAGCACAGGCTTTATGTATACTCTTATGTAAGTCTAACGGCTTTATTTTCTCTGGAATATTCCCAAGAGAAAGTGAAGACCCCGCTTCTAATTCAAGAATGACATCCTCTGCCTTAGTTTCTATTCCTGTCAGTTCAACACGTGTCGATTCAAGAAAACGGAGACCTATTTGTTTGAGCTGATTATCCGCTTTTATTGGTCTCACAAAATCTTGCCCTGAGCGAACCAGTTTCTCTAATGCACCAGGAGTTTGACCAATTAGGCTTACTGCAAAAGGAATTGTTTTAGGTCCACGAAATAACTCAATACGATAATAGCTTTCATCTTTAATATGGCGGCTACCGAGTACAACATCTATCTCAGCTGATTCTCCTGAAACAAGATTGACAATTATCAGGTTCTTTTGGGCAAGATTATTATGTTCCCAAACATGGGCATCTGGCGTGATTAGATCTCCACTGTGATACACTGCTGTAAGCCAGCAAACATGTTTACCCGCTGCCGGAACTTTATCCTGTGGCCATTTTGCACGAACAATTTGTGACTCCCCTGGATCAATATTCATCGCTCCAACAAGAGATATATAAGGTGAATAATCTGCGGGGAAAACGAACTGCGTACCAGCCCATTCTTTTGCAGCAAAAGTTACAAATGAAATACGTGCAATACCGACACCACGATTACGCACACGCGCATAAAACCAATTATCCTGACCTGCTTCTGGGCTTTGATGTATAAGGGCACCATCGTCTTGATTCCGAATCCATAAATCTGGTGAATTAAAAAAATTAGAGCCCTGATAATGATCACCACCCGGATCATTTTGATTATCACGAATCCAGATATCCGTATGAAGTGGCGGAAAAAGTGCCAATAAATCATCAAGGTCTTCAATACATTCACCTGATTGTACGCTGCATGATTCATTGTGTGGATTATGGATAGCTCGCCAACCTAACTGTCGGGCATCATTAATGTGGTCGATATTTTCAGTGATAAATACTGTATTATTGTCCGCTACTGCAAAACCAGCTTTGGCTACTGCAGCATTAAAAATATCTTCATCGGGCTTGTAAATTGGAGGACTAAATTCAGATGAAATAGTGATCAGGTCAAATCGATATGATTCGAGACCATAATCATCAAGCTTCTGGCGCATTGATTCTTCAGTCATGCCCACGGGTTGGTCTGACAGTACACCTATACGATAACCTCTTAGCCATAGCTCTTCAATGGTCGCCAGCGCATCGCCAAATGGCTGTTTGTTACCTGATGGTCCGTGAACTAATGTGTTTCCAAGGTCGAAATATATTACTGGTACACTCATGACTTTTTTCCTTTTCCATTTTTGATATTTATTTGAGCGGAGATCCCACCTACAACACGCCCGCGTGCATCACACTGTACGATGTCAATGATCATACTAGTACCTGCTTTTGCACCTTTAGGGGCTGTAAGCTGAAGATAGACATTACGCCGCTCTGCTTTTCGCAATGCAATTGGGAAAGCCACTTTTCGGCCTAGTTCATAGCGGATTAAATAGTTTTTACTGCGCCCACATTTGATAAGGTCAGCCTGCATCGGTACTCTGCTTAAGCATTGAGCCTTTTTTGACTTTATGATTAGTTTTGACCCCTTTGTAGCCTGTAAGATTACAGTCTCTCCATATAAAGGAATTTCTGGCGGAGCTTTTAATTCTAATATTGCTTTTCGCTCTGGAAAATTAATTGAGGGCTTAAGTTTTTCATAACTACGAAAAATATCCTTTACGACCCATGATTTTTTATGAGTGATCGCAACTTGCAGTTGCAACCATTGTTTAGGGCGCAATAGTTCCAGTGTATGGAACTGTATATCTCTAGAGTATTGGCTGCCAATCCATAGTGGGAGAAGTATTGATTCATCGGCAATAAGGTCAACAACGCTCATGTTGCGTTGAGCCAGGTTATTATGTTCCCAGATATAAGCACCATCAGAAGATGAATCATCAGAATTGTAAACGACTGCCAAAAGACAACCATGTGTTCCTATAGGTGGGATGTCTTCTTTAGGCCAGCGAGCCTTCACTATTTTTGATTCGCCTGGTTCTAGGTTAAAACCAACAGTTGCACCAGTCAGCGGGAACCAGTCATCTGGATATACAAACTGGGTTCCTGCCCAGGTTTTGATCTTGAAGCCCACAGCAAATGAGCGAGCAGTGGCATTACCGCGATTGTGAACACGTGCATAGAACCAGTTATCTTGACCGGATTCAGGATTCTGGTGGCTACTGCCTCCATCATCAGCATTTCTAACCCAAACATCCGGTGAGCGCCAAAAAACCCCATTGTAAGGAACAGTTCCATTATCATTGAGTGCATCTCGCAGATAAACATCTGGAGCAGTATTAGCTGGTAAATTTCCGAAACCATATACAAAGCGATCGAAATAGCGTGCTAACTCTAATTTACCTGAACGACGAATAAGTTCAGCTTCAATTTCGGGTGTTGTATAACGCTGTTCAAGACGGTCTTTATAAATGCCAGACATATGACTAAGCAATGTTGAAAGACCAAGTTCAGAAGCGAGTCCAGCAAAAAAACCAGCCCCATGAGTGTATGAACTATTAGATAAGCTATTTGGAGTTTTGCGAATAAACGGGTTGTTGTACCACAAAGTAACTGGCACATCACTCATATCAAATGCAGTTTCAATTGGACCATTAGCGTTGAAAGATGTCCAGCCCTCATCAAGCCAACCATCATCACCATAAGCGGGGGTCATACCACGTGCCCACCAGCTATGAAAAACTTCATGTTTCAAGGCCGACATGCTTGAGGTAGTCCCTCCATTATATTCCATAGAATGAATTGAACTGCTGGATAAATAAGCAGTGTAGCGGTTGCCGTGCATATAGGCACCTATACTCGTGTGATTATCATCAAGATAAGTCAATAAAATATTGGCCGCTGTGGCAAGGTTAAGATTTACATCACTTGATCGTTTTAATAGCTCTAAACTTAGGACAACACCTCCTGTGAGGTTAATATCTGTCGTCAATTGCTCAACACGATCAGTTGCACCAATGATGATCAGTGGACTGCAACTAGCAAAGGTATCTGGAAAGTCAATTTTCCAATGGTTGTTTTCCAGTCCAGTGATGATTCCATTACTAAGCAATACATGACTATGATTACTGTTAGTTATCTGGATATCCAGATTCACTGGAAACATGTCAAAAAGGAGATTTGAGGGGATCCATGACTCAAGATAACGAGCAGGGTTAAGGTCACTCAATAATATATTGAACCAAAGTCGTGTACTCCCGGATTCCCATGATGGCGGCTGCCCATTGGGTGACATTGGTTCTTCAATGGAATAGGTGAGTGTCAATGTATGAATAGAGCCTGAGACAAGCCACTGTTCAATAACACGTAAATCTGTATTTGACCCACCACCAAAATAATGGTGCTCAATATCTGCAACAGAAATGAATGCATTATCCAGTAAAGCGCCAGTAATAGTTTGCTGTAGATCGAAGTACGGATACCCAGAATCTGGGCCTACCTCAAATTGCATTTCAGCTATAACCTCTGTCGTTTTGCTTGAAGCATTAAAAATGATCGATGCATCAACCTGAGTGATATGAATTGGCACTGCGGTAAGTCCATCCACAACCTTTATTCCTGGAGAATATTTAAAGATATTCAAAATACTTATCTCCTTTTTCCATAGTTATTTCGCATAATGTGTAGCTACACATCAGTTACGAATTCAAAGAGACTCATAACGAAAGGCAAGCACCCACTAAAGCTGGGTAGCACATTTAAGTCACTGCCGTAGGCGATAATGCTCTTATTACTGGCACTCCTCTCATTGAGATCAATCCCGACACTAACATCATACATAACGGGCTTTCTATCAAATATGCAAAATTACCTGGGTCATTAATACTAAGCGTTAAACCAAGCTCTAAGCTAGAAATCCACTGGGGTAGTTTGTATTCTGGGGCTTAGCATTATCAATGCGTACCGGGACGGCCAAAACTAGCCATATAAAAAAGCCTTAAAGTAATCCTACAGCAGCTTAAAATAAAACACATGACCCAAATGGGGTAGTGCATTAACTTTGGTTTGCTGGTTAAACACTAAGTAGCACGATAATTGTAGCTGTGAATAAATCAAAACCTATATAGGATGTGCTGAGGCACGAAGCGCATCTTGTACGATTGATGCGCTTCGTGCCGGCATTAGGTATCTGGCTGGGTATCAGCAAATTTCTTGATTTGCGCGCCGGAGAATTGCTCGACGGCAATAGACCCTGTTGCCTGATTAAGAGGCGTCCATCCAGATATTGGCTATATATTTAACATGGGACAAGCTATAACGCGTAGGGTGGGTAATCTTTTCTGCCCACCGTGGTCAGCTTTTAATGGCGGGCAAAAAAAACTGCCCACCCTACTTATTTTTGTCCCTTGTTACGTTGGTAGCCCTTTATTTCACTAAGCCACCAAAAATATAACGATTAAACAGACTTTCGCGCAACTCCTGGCGGCCACTGATTTTTTTAGGCTCTCCCTGACTGATCGCCCATTGCTCAAGCTCTAGTAAAGTTGCATTCCCCTGCATTATTTTTGCCCCTATCCCCTGCTGGTATCCCGCATAACGTTGCTGTAAATAGCTCTCCATTTCACCATCCTGCCTGATTTTATCAGCGATTAACAAAGCATGTGCCAGGGTATCCATACCACTGATATGTCCATAAAACAGATCCAGCGTATCAAAAGATCCGCGCCGTACTTTAGCATCAAAATTAAACCCGCCCGAGGTAAATCCGCCCATTTTCAAAATAATCAACAATGCCCAGACACATTCATAAAGATTGGTCGGATATTCGTCCGTATCCCAACCCAGAATCGCGCCAGCATTGGCATCAACACTGCCCAGCATCTCCACAGAAGCCGCAAGCATCAGATCATGTGCAAAGGTATGGCCTGCCAAAGTACAATGATTGGCCTC
>WTCN01000161.1 GCA_013138555.1 Methyloprofundus sp.
TAAATAAACTGAATTATTCCAATGCTACATTGCCATCAATACAATGCGTTAGATCAAGCTGTGATAATTCAAGTGTCATTTTTATGTCCAGTTTTTCCGAGCCTTGCAAACGTCCATCTTCAACGGCCTTGAGGATCGCGTGTTCTATTTCTCGCTGTGATGTAACGCCGACTTGTTTGAGAAACTTTCTCACTTCCATATTTAAGGTATCTTCGTTCATGTTAATCTCCTTAGTCTGCTGGCTTGCGTAACATCTTTTGAACTTCACCCAGATGCATTTCTTCAAGTGAAATCATACGCCGAGCATATTCTTCAAGCATAACATGCTGATCTTTAACCAGCTCTAATAGCTTGTTGTATGCAGATAAGGCAAGTGTTTCATGCTCCAGCGATTCTTTCAGAATATCGCCAATATCATGGCGGTGAGTTTCTAATAACGGCCCGATACCTAAAGAAGGGTGACCGTTTAAGTGAGTGATCAATTCACCGGCTTCGGTTGCATGATTCAGCGATTCAGTTGCCTGACCTCGCATCCAGGATACAATGGGGATACGATTAAAACCAAAAACCATCAGCGAGTAGTGTGTATAGCGAACGACTCCCGCTAATTCGGTTTCCAGAATTGTATTCAGTACATTAATGACTGCGTCTATATCGATTCCGTTGTTTGACATGATAGCCTCCTAAATCAAAATGATTGAAATTTGATTATAACTTCTTTTTCTTGACTTGAAAATAAAACTTTGCTAGAAGTGAAATGGTGTCTGCATTGAAAATAATATGCTTTATAACCGCCCGCTAAGACGAAGCCGGCGATTTACCAGCCAATGATATAGACTGGCCAGAGCTGGGCGAATCAATGGCAAAGCTATCAACCAGGAGATAGGTCGCAACACAGGCACCTTACTCATTAACAGAATATAGGCATCTAGCTCAGAAAGAATCTGTTCATGTTCATCTTTAACATGGAGTTCCGTTAATGCTTTATAGGGATCGATTCCTAACTCAAGCAGACTCTGATCCTGACCAGTAATGTCTATCCAGCAAACATTTTCGCCTGTTTTACCGGCAAGTTTTTCATAGGTTTTCCTATCCCGGATACATTTTGGGCAGGCACCATCATAATAAACACAAATTTTGCCTTTATTCTGGTTCATATTCTTCCTCCCGGCGAATAAATATTAACTTGCTTACAGCTCTAGTCCATGACACCGCAGAACTCCTTATATGGCTACATAGTAGCTAAGGAATGAGGTTAATTATGTGAGAAACCTGCCTATTTAGCTGTTATTTTTCAGTATGTCATACTTTCTAAAAAAGAAAAACTATTTTTAAATCATGCACTAGCTGTAGGAAATTCCAGAATGCATTGTAGATAAAAAATATATACATAAAAATATGAAAAAGTAAAGCATAGTGTTAAGATGATATTAGCCTAATGAACTTTTGTGAAAGGGAAACTATCTAGAGCAGCGATAATTCCAGACCGTGTCAGTAGTCACAATTTATTGAGTGGACTGTCCTCAAGGCATTTTAATCTGCTTAAAAAAACAGCTAAACATCGCCAATATAGTTTAAGTTTACACACACTTTGTAACGCAAGAGAATAAAGCCTGATTAATAAGGGTTTAATCATATAGCCGAACAGGGGGAGGTGAATAATTACTACACATCAATATTTTCAGATAGCCTAAGAGAACCTAGGCAAAATCATATAATGAGGAGTTAATTATGAACAGGTATATATTATTGAGAGTGCTGTTGATCTCTTCAGTTACTGCTTTATCTGTGGGGCATATGCCAGCGATGGCTGTTGAAAATGCCGATGCAGCACAGCATGAGATGATGGCAAAACACCATGATAATGCAGCAATGCATCATGAAATGGCCATAGAATCTCATAAAAAAGCAGCTAAAGAAAACAGAGCTGCAGCTAAACATCACAAGGCTGCAGCAAAGGAATTTGCCAAAGGCGATAAGCAAGAAGGAAAAAAACACGCTGAAATGGCAAGAAAATCCTGGTCAGCCGCTCATAAGGCAGCAGATGATGCAGCTGAGCATTCTAAAATGGCTGGAGATTCTTCAGGAATGTAAGATTTATATTTTATAAGCCATAGAGTTACAAGGATGTAACTCATTAGTTGCTGGCTATCATTATTGTAAGTTATGTTTTCTCCAGCATTGCCCTTTTACGCAACGCCTCTATTTTTTCACTATACTCCGCATACTCATTCGACTTACTCGGCGAATAGTTCAGGTTTTTAAATAAGCCTGTTAATTTTGTAAAATAATCACGCACTGCATCTTTATCACTAAACTGATAAGGCGTATTCACTAACTCAACAATTTTATTTAAACTGATCTGCTGTCTCTCTAAAGGCACGGCAACATCAACAGCATCAAACGCATCTTGTTGTAAATACACCATATCCAGAAACAGGGCTTGCTGATAGATAACAAAATCTTCAGTCGTTACGCCTTCTTCACCTGTCACTTGAATCATTTGTAAAATGGCATCACCTTTTTGTAGTAAACCCAATAAATTCTGTACATTATCAATCCAGGTTTGTGAGAGATGCTCGGCAAACCAGGGCTGTAATTGTTCTAAATAGCGTGACCAGGATAATAAGGGGTCAACGGCTGGATAGAAACGCTTATAGGCTCTATCCGCACTAAGACCTAAAAAGGTTTTGACTGTACCTAGGGTAGACTGAGTGACCGGCTCTTCAAAATTTCCTCCGGCTGGCGAGACAGTACCAATCATGGTTAAGCTGCCTTCGCTTTGATCGGCTGTTTTAATCACCCCGGCGCGTTCATAGATACCCTTAACTGCTGAATCCAGATAAGCTGGGAATGCTTCTTCGCCTGGAATTTCTTCCAAACGCCCCGATGTTTCTCGCATTGCCTGTGCCCAGCGTGAAGTCGAGTCAGCAATAATCAATACATTCAAGCCCATTTGCCGATAATACTCGCCTAGAGTAATTCCGGTATAAATGGAAGCTTCTCGTGCAGCTACAGGCATAGAGGAAGTATTACAAATAATCACCGTGCGATCCATTAAGGTTTTACCTTTGGCATCTTTTAATTTAGGAAATTCGGTAATGGTTTCTACAACCTCCCCAGCTCTCTCACCACAGGCGACCACGATGACGATATCAACATCTGAATTACGTGAAATTAAATTCTGTAATACCGTTTTACCCGCTCCAAAAGGGCCAGGAATACAGCCCATGCCACCTTTCGCAATTGGAAAAAAGCTATCAATCAAACGTAGATGAGTAATTAATGGCTCATGTGGGTATAGGCGCTGTACGATATCCTGCTTTAATAAAGCCTGCGGCAGCGCTTTACGCACTGGCCAGCGCTGCTTTAACGTTAATGCTCTTTCTTTACCCGAAGCCAGTGTTATTTTTGCAACCGGCTCATTCACTGTCACCGTTCCTTCCTGAATCCAGCTGACAGTTACTTCGCCCTGAATATCAAAAGGCACCATGATTTTATGCGTAAAACCTCTTTCCGGAACAGTACCAATGACTGAACTCGCGCGTAATACTGTCCCCGTTTGTACAATTGGCGTAAATGCCCACTTGGCATTATCATCTAAAGCGGGAAAATCAACACCTCTAGGCAGAAAGTAGCCAAATTCACTCGACAACTTATCCAGCGGATTTTGCAGGCCATCATATACCTGTCCTAATAACCCCGGGCCTAGTTCCACAGACAGCATTTCAGCACTTTGTTCAACCAGATCCCCTA
>WTCN01000286.1 GCA_013138555.1 Methyloprofundus sp.
ATGAGAGGAGGGCTTCACGGAAACGTGATGTAGGGTTGATGCTCAAATAGCCACGAAACTGGAAACGGTGGATACACAGGTGAATGTCTTTAGCCTAATCATGCGCGCGCCGTGATTCTACTCGACAGTTAATGATTTATCAATTAATGCTTCAAGTTGGGACAAGGTTCCTACAGGATGGCTTTTACGCATTTTTGATGAACATTCGACTTTCATTGAAACACCCAAACCTTGACCTGAAATTGGTCTCGCTCTAATGGATTTACCTGAGCCATCCCCAATACTTTTGTAGGTTTCGATTATTACTTGACGATAATGAGCCATAATTAAATTCCTAAAGTATAACATTGTCAATAAACGAAATTTTTTCCATCCACCATCCTTAATACAATGCAATATTTTCCACCTACCATCCTATTAAAGGGTATAAAGTGGCAAATATTACAACCTATTTTTGACCGTCATCATTTCATAAAATCCTGACATTTAAAACCTTAAGTTATTATTTTTAATCACCTAATTTAATAATTACCTCTTTCTCCTCATCAGTGATAAAATCTACTGATACATGAAAAGTGCTTTATTTATCTTTTCGGCTACCCACTTAACATGGGACAAACAACAGGCAATCTCGTTCCACGACGCAGAGCGTCGACCGATGCATTCCCACGTGGAACGTGGGAACGATACTTGTAGGGTAAAACCTAATTGGGATAATTTTTATCTCCCCCCCAATGACCTAAGCAACAAAACCCCACACCTTGAAAACCCCCTCCATAGCTCCCAAGTTAGTCCTAACAGTAATTTTTAAATGGGTGAAACAATGAATCCAGAAAAACTAACCAGTAAATTCAAAAGTGCACTGAATGATGCACAAAGCCTGGCCTTAGCTCAAGATCATCAGTTTATCGAAGGTGTGCATCTGCTGTTAGCGATGCTAGAGCAACAAGGCGGTAGTATTAAGCCGCTATTAAACCAGGCAGGCATCAATACTCAAACGCTCACTCAGTCACTTAACAAAGAACTCGGTCATATGCCCTCTGTTTCAGGAATAGGCGGTGATGTACAGGTTTCCAATGACTTGACTAAACTACTCAATTTAACAGAAAAACTGGCTGTTAAGCGTAATGATAGTTTTGTTGCCAGTGAGATATTTTTATTAGCGGCCTGCCAGCACAAGGGGCAGCTGGCTAATCTTTTAAAGCAGGCAGGTATCAACCAGCAGCTTGTTGAACAAACGATTAATGCAATACGTGGCGGTGAAACGATACAGGATGAAAATGCTGAAGATCAGCGCAATGCCTTAAAAAAATACACCATTGATCTGACTGAACGCGCAGAACAGGGCAAACTGGACCCCGTCATAGGTCGTGATGATGAGATTCGTCGCACCATTCAAGTATTACAGCGCCGCACTAAAAACAACCCTGTGCTGATTGGTGAACCAGGCGTAGGTAAAACAGCTATTGTCGAAGGCCTGGCACAACGTATTGTTAATGCCGAAGTACCCGATGGTATTAAAGGTAAGCGTGTTTTATCTCTGGATATGGCGGCGTTAATTGCGGGGGCTAAATTTAGGGGGGAGTTTGAAGAACGTTTAAAAGCGGTATTAAATGATCTGGCCAAACAGGAAGGTCAGATTATTCTGTTTATAGATGAATTACATACTATGGTTGGCGCGGGTAAAGCCGAAGGCGCAATGGATGCAGGGAATATGCTGAAACCAGCCCTTGCACGGGGTGAACTACACTGCGTTGGCGCGACAACACTGAATGAGTATCGCCAATATATTGAAAAAGATGCGGCATTGGAGCGTCGCTTTCAAAAAGTGCTGGTTGAAGAACCGTCAGTAGAAGATACTGTGGCTATTTTACGCGGCCTAAAAGAAAAATACGAAGTGCATCATAGTGTCGATATTACTGATCCTGCTATTATTGCAGCGGCACAATTATCGCATCGCTATATCGCCGACCGACAATTGCCTGATAAGGCCATCGATTTGATTGACGAATCAGCTAGTCGGATTCGTATGGAAATTGACTCTAAGCCTGAAGTCATGGATAAGCTGGAGCGTCGCCTGATTCAGCTTAAAATTGAACGTGAGGCGATGAAAAACGAATCCGATGATGCCTCTAAAAAACGCCTGGCAATACTAGAAACGCTTATTCATGAGCTGGAAAAAGAGTTTGCCGATTTAGAGGAAATCTGGAAAGCCGAAAAAGCGGCTCTACAAGGTTCAGCCAATGTTAAAGAACAATTAGAACAGGCACGCTTTGAACTGGAAACTGCCAGACGCAGCGGTGATTTAACCCGTATGTCTGAATTACAGTATGGCAGTATTCCTGAGCTTGAACGCCAGTTAGAGTTAGCTTCTCAGGCAGAAACGCAAGAAATGACTTTATTACGCAATAAGGTGACTGAAGAAGAAATTGCCGAAGTCGTCTCTAAATGGACCGGTATTCCCGTTGCTAAAATGCTTGATGGCGAACGTGACAAACTGCTCAATATGGAACAACATCTAGCAAGCCGGGTGATCGGGCAGGAAGAGGCGCTGAAAGCAGTCAGTGATGCGGTACGTCGTTCACGTGCCGGGCTGTCTGATCCGAATCGCCCGAATGGCTCATTCTTGTTTTTAGGTCCGACAGGCGTGGGAAAAACAGAGCTCTGCAAAGCACTGGCGGATTTCTTATTTGATACCGAAGAAGCCATGGTGCGTATTGATATGTCCGAATTTATGGAAAAGCATTCGGTGGCACGTTTAGTGGGTGCACCTCCGGGCTATGTTGGCTATGAAGAAGGGGGGTATTTAACCGAAGCGGTGCGTCGTCGCCCTTATTCCGTGATTTTACTGGACGAAGTTGAAAAAGCGCATGCGGATGTTTTTAATATACTTTTACAGGTATTAGATGACGGACGTTTAACGGATGGCCAGGGCCGTACCGTTGATTTTCGCAATACAGTCATTGTGATGACCTCAAATCTGGGCTCTGATTTAATTCAGGAATTAGCCGGCGAAGAAAATTACGCAACAATGAAACAAGCCGTTATGGCTATCGTCGGTGGACATTTCAGACCTGAGTTTATTAATCGTATTGATGAAACCGTTGTCTTTCATCCATTAGGCCAGGAGCATATTCGCTCGATTGCTAAAATTCAGCTTGAGTTTTTGCGTTCGCGCTTACTGGAAAGAGAGATACAGATGACTATTTCTGATGCTGCACTGGATAAAATCGGTGAGGCTGGTTTCGACCCAGTGTATGGTGCAAGACCGCTTAAACGCACTATTCAACAGGAACTGGAAAACCCGCTTGCCCAAGCTATTCTAGCGGGTAAATTTGCAGCTGAGGATACGATTAATATAGGTTTGCAAAATGATGTGCTAACGTTTATAAAAAGCTAAACTGTTACTTGGGGTGGGCATTGCTCACCCTATTCCTCCGCCACCTATAATTATCCAATTGCCTTACTTGCCCAACACTTATGACTTGATTACCGCTAATCGCTTAATTCTTCACTCACTAATTTCACAAGAGATTTGTTTAGGTCAATATATTCTGAAAAAATATTTTTTGTGTTCCTGGAAAAGCACTGATCAGTTCTTTTTGTATTTCTGAATAATTCTCAAATACCTGCATCCATATTGACCAAAAACCCTGAGCCAATGCCAAGTCCTTTATCGTTTCTACATCACACGTGTGCTGTTGATATTTCTCTAAGTAGCGTTGCGCTAACTCCCAGCCTTTTTTACGATTTAGCCATAAAGTATCATTACCTGAATACCCCGTCTATTAGGGACTCTATCCAATCCAACCAAGTTAATCAGGGCTTGTGCTTTTCTCTTCTTTTCACCATTTAAACCTGGTTTAACTTGAATAAAACCACTTTCCAGGTAGATAAAAACTACATATGTATTATCACGATCAGGCAACAATACCCCATCAATGTCTTTAGTGCTTTTTATAGAATTACAATTTGTACAGGATAATAGAAAGTTACCCCAAGAAAATTTAAATTCTGGATAAGTGTCCTTATCTTTAATATGCTCAACAGCGAGAGCAGCATGAAACCCTCGCCTTTCACAATAACTACAAAAACCACCCAATGCACTGATTAAATCATCTTTAGCAGCAGCATAAGGACGTTAGCTTTCTTGGTTTTCTTGAAACAAACTTTTATCAACAGGTCTCATGATGTAAATCCGGTTTTTCGCTCTGCTTGCATCAGTGCAACATAGACAGGATCATCACTAAACTCTAACTCTATAGCATCCAGATCGGCTTTTATATTTTTAGTCTCAACATCATTTTTAGCGGTTTTTCCTTGTTCAATTAAACCAAAATACTCAGAAGCTAAGCTCTGCATTTCAAGAAATCTTTGGCTACGACGCACATCAGCCACATGCATTTCAGTTTCCGCAATGTCTTCAATACTTTTAGTTAAAGGGGCTTCTCCACTTTGGCCGTCTAAATTAATTAATTCATCTGCAGATAATGACTGCACGATAAAAGGCGAGTGAGTCGTTACAATAAATTGAATCTTAGGAAAGGTGTTTTTAAGATCTGTAATAATCGTTTTTTGCCAAGAAGGATGCAAATGCATATCTATTTCATCAACCAGAACCACGCCTTCTGTATCAATAACTGCATTTTTACCTAAATGAGGATTAAGTGTAATGGCTCGATAAGCAATATCAGCAGCAAGGCGAATAATGTTTTGATAACCATCACTCAGCATACCAAATGACATCCACTCGCCATTATCAAGCTGTCCTAACATATCATCCGCTTCCCAACTAAAATGAACTTGTGTCCAACTGGGAACCATACTGGTAATCACACCGGTAAAGGCTTTATACAGGGTATCATCCTTGCCAAACTTGAGCTTTGAATCCTCGAAGGTTTTAAACCATTCTAAAAATTTACGTCGAAACGAACTAGGGTCTAACGCACCATAATAACCATCTAGCCGGGACCCTTGTTTTTTATAGGCTAATTTCTGGTGATGCTCCCGTGCAAGACGAGCCGTTCCGTAATAGGCAATCAAAGGTAAATCGACATCATCACCATTTCTGACACGTTGCACATAAATCTTAGCCATATCAATCAAGTCATTGGCATTTTTGTAGCTTGTAGCACCGCCTGTTTTCTTATTGGTATCACGTGACCAATGATATGATTCTCCAGCCAGAGTGTGCTCAACATCAATTCCAAAAGGTAATTGTATTTCTATGCTTTCGGGTGACAAAATAACCCTTCTTTTTTCATATTCCTTTAATGGCCGAGAGGGTACGCCATCAATACCTAAAAAGAAGGTTCCCAATACAAATGATAAAGCATCTAACACACTGGTTTTTCCAGAGCCATTGTCACCAATTAATACACTCATATTAGGGTCAAATGAAAATTTATCCCCCTTAAAACCTTTAAAATTTCGTATATATATTGTGTTTATTTTCATAATTAGCGTATAAAACAAAAAAACTCTGATGAGTATTGAATATTCCTAAAGTAATGTCTGTAAGAATCGCAAATTATGTAGGCTGAAAGCTACGCCCCAATTTATCGGTTATTTAAGGGGCGAAATACTAGGCATAGAAATAACTACATCCAGTTTAAGCTTGTTGAGCCGAATGGCACCGAGTTTTTATTGTCGTATATTTCAAGTTACTGAACGCAGATTGCTAATGCCTCATATCCATCGCTATAGAAGAATAGCTAAACATCCATGTATGGCGCGCGATGCCCCAGAGCAGCACTTGCAGACTAAAGTCCGCTCCCCTACATAAACTCTTAGGCAGCTTGCACGGGAATAGAATGACTGGTTCTCACCATTTCATTTTTATCATTGAAATAAACTAAATTAGGCTGGTAATTTTTTAACTCGGCTTCGTTCAGTTCAGCATACGCACAGACAATAATATAATCACCTGGGCATGCCAGACGTGCTGCTGCACCATTGATAGAAAAAATGCCAGAGCCGTCTTCTGCCCGAATCGCGTAAGTGGTAAAACGTTCACCATTATTGACATTATATATCTGAATTTGTTCATATTCTCTGATCCCAGAATAATCCAGTATTTTCCCGTCAATAGCACAAGAGCCTTCATAGCCTAATTCAGCATGAGTTACCGTTGCTCTATGTAATTTTGCTTTAAGCATTGTAATTTGCATATAAGTCTATGGTCTATAAATTTTTTAGAACTCACAATTATGTCAAATTAATACATTCCATACAAGTACTTAATTTCTCAGAATCGACTAAATATCCAGCTGTATATTATCAATCAAGCGCGTTTTACCGAGCCGCGCTGCCAGCAAAATAATAATGTGTTTATCATCTAAAGTTGCAGCCTGTAAATCATGCCTTCTACAAATAGAAAAATAATCAGGCTTAAACCCCTGCGCGGTTAGCAATTGAATAAATTGACGCTCAATTTCAGTATAGGCACATTGTTTTGCTAACACCGCTTGCTTTGCCAGGCTAAGTGATTGATAAAGCTTAACCGCTTGTTTTCTTTGCTGCTCGGTTAAACGACCATTACGTGAACTCATTGCCAGGCCATCTGCTTCACGAAAAGTCGGCACAGAAATAATCTCTACAGGGGTATTTAAATCAGCCACCATGACCCGAATAACAGCTAATTGCTGAAAATCTTTTTCCCCAAAAAAAGCATAATCTGGCTGCACGATATTAAATAATTTACTAACAACCGTGGCAACACCATTAAAATGCCCTGGACGAGCAGCACCACAATAATTATCAGCAATTTGACTAATACTCACTTCAGTCATCGCCCTAGTGGGGTATATTTCTTCATTGATCGGTACAAAAGCAATATCCACTGCCAGACTTTCCAGTTTTTCTATATCTGCATCCAATGTACGCGGATAACTGGAAAAGTCTTCACTCTCGCCAAATTGCGTGGGATTAACAAAAATACTGACAATAACCCGGTCTGCCTGTGCTTTTGCTGCACTGACTAATTGCAAATGTCCGGCATGTAAATTCCCCATAGTCGGCACAAAAGCGATGCTTTCCCCAGCGATACGCCACTGCTTGACCTGCGCTCGTAAACGGGCAATTTCTTTAATGCGAGTTGTTTTGGTTCCTGTTGTCATATTAAAAACTATGTTCTTGAGCTGGAAACTGGCATTCCTTTACTTCGCTAATATAGGCCTGAATCGCATTAAAAATTGAATCTTCCTGTTGCATGTAATTTTTTGTAAATCGAGGTCGTCTGCCTAAACTAATACCCAGCATATCGTAGACAACCAACACCTGCCCATCACAATGCGACCCGGCTCCGATACCAATAACCGGGATGCTAAGCTGTTCACTAATTTGTTGCGCCAAAGCCGTCGGAATACACTCCACTATCAACAGCTGAGCACCCGCCTGCTCAACTTTCAGTGCTTCTGCTAAAATTCTCTGCGCCTCATTATCTTCTTTACCTTGCACGGCATATTTACCTAACTGATAAATAGATTGCGGCAACAGACCTAAATGCGCACAAACTGGAATACCCTGCTGCACCATAAATTGAATAATGTCACAGCGCGCGCCCTCTAGTTTAACCATTTGCGCACCGCCTTGCTGAATTAACAAAGCAGCATTATCAGCAGCTCTCTCCGGCGTGGCATTACTCATAAATGGCAAATCAGCAATAACAAAAGCTTGCTGACGACCACGGCTGACTAATTGCGTATGGTAAAGCATATCCTGCATACTCACTGGCAAGGTACTAGAGTGCCCCTGTACAACCATGCCTAAAGAATCGCCCACCAGGATCACATCAATACCTGCCTGATCCATCAGTGCAGAGAAAGTCGCATCATAGGCGGTTAAGCTGCTTATTTTTTGCCCTGCCTGCTTCATTTGCTGCAAGTCGGAAATGGTTTTAGGCTTTACCTTATCAAGCGTTGAATATTGAGTCATCAGGCCAGCCTCTCCAGCCCAGCCAAAGGGCAACGACTCACCAAATCAGCAATAGCACCTTTGCCGGGAATTTGTAATGCCGGCGCAATTTCCTGCAATGGGTAAACCACAAAAGCACGTTCAGCCAGACCATAATGCGGGACAATTAAATCAGGCTGATCTATTATGTGTTCACCATAAAGCAATATATCCAGATCCAGAGTTCGCGCGCCCCAGCGTTCATCCTTTCTTACCCGCCCTTGATCCAGCTCTATTTTCTGCAGGCAACGCAACAGCGCCATTGGCGATAAATCTGTTTTAACGGCCATTACCGCATTCACATAATCCGGTTGATCTTGAGGCCCCATCGGTGGACTACGATACAAACTGGAAAAAGCAGACTCCTGAACATTATCAAGCGCGTTAATCGCGAGTCTCGCTGCTTTTATTTGTGCTTCAGGTGTGGTTAAATTACTTCCCAGGCCTATATAGGCTACACTTTTATTCATTCTCTTGTTTTTTTACCGCAGGCTTACGTCTACGTCTGCGCTTTCTAGGCGTTGTTTTATTTAAGTTAGACACCATTTTCTGTTTGTCTGCTTCTGACGCAACCTGAAACTGTGTCCACCATATTGCAAGCTGCTCATCTGCCCCCCCCGTTTCTGCACGTAAAAGCAGAAAATCATAAGCAGCTCTAAATCTAGGATGCTCTAATAAACGAAAAGCACGCGCACCGTTACGCTTATCAAATCGCCCCTGCAAACCCCATACTTCCCGCATGGCGACACCGATATGCTTAGGCAGCGTGGTGTGCTTGGCCTGTTTTGAAATAATGGCGCTAGCAGCTTGCTGAAAAGCAACGGACTCAGGGAGCCCGGCCTGCATATTTTGCTCTGCCAGGCTTTTAACAGCATCCCATAAAAATGTGGATATTAAAAAGTAAGGTGCGATACTTTTCCCTTCCCCAATACGCTTATCTGTATTCTCTAAAGCCTTAGCAATAAAAAGCTTGGGAAAACCATTTTCTTCACTGCTTAAACTTTTATCAGCGACCGGATATAGGTGCTCAAATAAGCCATAATGACGCAGCATTTCAAAAGTTTCCACCGCATAACCCGATAAAAACAACTTTAATGCTTCATCATGCAACCTGGCAGCAGGAATATTAGCCAGCAAATCAGCCAATTGAAAAACTGGTTTTTCACATTCAGGATTAATTGAAAAGCTGAGTTTTACGGCAAAACGCACTAGCCTTATCATCCTGACCGGATCTTCGCGATAACGTGTTTCTGGATCACCAATAAGCCGCATCATACCCGCACGATGATCATCCATGCCACCGACATAATCAACGATCGAAAAGTCCTTGATATTATAGTAAAGGGCATTCACAGTGAAATCACGACGCACCGCATCTTCTTCAATAGTGCCATAATTATTATCATGCAATAGCCGACCATCTTGATCAACTTTTCGTTGATCCTGTGCTGTATCACCAGCACCACGAAACGTGGCAACCTCAATGATATCGCGGCCAAAAAACACATGCGCCAAACGAAAGCGCCGACCAATCAAGCGACAATTACGAAAAGTTTGTTTGACTTGCTCAGGACTGGCATTGGTTGCAACATCAAAATCTTTTGGCTCACGCCCCAGTAATAAATCCCTGACACAGCCGCCGACCAGATAAGCTTCATAGCCTTCATTTTTTAAGCGATACAAAACCTTTAAGGCATTGCTACTAATTT